>NZ_BAABMO010000021.1:0-68011 GCF_054767435.1 Proteus sp. MB838 | reverse complement strand
GCGATGTTTGAAGGAATGAGCAGAGTGAAACAACAACAAACCATTTATGCCCCTTTGATGGAATATATCGCAGATAATCGTATTCACGCTTTATCTATTAAAGCCTACACACCCGAAGAGTGGAAAAGGGATCGTAAACTCAGCGGGCTTTAATTCAGTAGGTATACAGCGTACAGCAAAATAAAAAAGAGAGTTCTACAGATGGATAAATTTAGAGTACAAGGGCCTACCTGCTTATCCGGTGAGGTCACTATTTCAGGCGCAAAAAATGCTGCACTACCAATTCTGTTCGCTGCTATCCTTGCCGAAGAGCCAGTAGAATTAACCAATGTTCCTAAGCTAAAAGATATTGATACCACCATTAAGTTACTTAATCGTTTAGGTACTAAAGTCGAACGCAACGGCTCTGTTTTTGTTGATGCTCGTCATATCAACGAATTTTGTGCTCCCTATGAATTAGTTAAAACGATGCGTGCCTCTATTTGGGCATTAGGGCCATTAGTTGCACGTTTCGGACGTGGTCAGGTTTCTTTGCCGGGTGGTTGTGCGATTGGTGCGCGCCCAGTTGATCTGCATATTACAGGTTTAGAGCAGCTTGGTGCGGAAATTACGCTGGATGAAGGTTATGTGAAAGCGCGTGTTGATGGTCGCTTAAAAGGGGCACATATTGTAATGGATAAAGTGAGCGTAGGTGCCACTATTACCATTATGACTGCCGCTGTTTTAGCCGAAGGTAAAACCATTATTGAAAACGCGGCGAGAGAGCCAGAAATTGAAGATACCGCGAATTTTCTTAATACCTTAGGCGCAAAAATCAGTGGTGCAGGCACCGATAGCATTACTATTGAAGGGGTTGAACGCCTTGGTGGAGGCACCTATCAAATTTTACCAGACCGTATTGAAACGGGGACATTCTTAGTCGCGGCGGCGGTTTCTCGTGGTCGTGTTGTTTGTCGCAATGCTAAACCAGATACGCTTGATGCGGTATTAGCTAAATTA
Source organism: Proteus sp. MB838 (assembly GCF_054767435.1). Classification (NCBI taxonomy): domain Bacteria; kingdom Pseudomonadati; phylum Pseudomonadota; class Gammaproteobacteria; order Enterobacterales; family Morganellaceae; genus Proteus; species Proteus sp. MB838. The sequence continues at coordinate 67,012 of NZ_BAABMO010000021.1, read as the reverse complement.
CGTGAAGCGGGTGCTGATATTGAAACGGGCGAAGACTGGATAAGCCTTGATATGCATGGTAAACGTCCTAAAGCGGTGACTCTGCGTACGGCACCACATCCTGGTTTCCCAACCGATATGCAAGCTCAGTTTAGTCTTTTAAATCTTGTGGCTGATGGAGCAGGAATGATCACTGAAACGATTTTTGAAAATCGTTTTATGCATATTCCTGAACTTATCCGTATGGGGGCCCATGCTGAAATCGAAAGCAATACTGTACTTTGTCATGGTGTTGATAAGCTTTCAGGCGCTCAAGTGATGGCTACCGATTTACGTGCTTCTGCCAGCTTAGTATTAGCCGGTTGCATTGCTGAAGGTACGACGATTGTTGATCGTATCTATCATATCGACCGTGGCTATGAAAATATTGAAGCCAAATTACAGGGTTTAGGGGCTAAAATCGAACGTCTACATTCTAATGACTAATTAAGTTTAGTTACCCTGTTATCGTGATTAAAAACCATAGCACTTTATTGGTGCTATGGTTTTTTATTATTCATCAAGCGTATTTATAGATTTTTCACTAAGTTAACAGCATCTTGGTTATTAATGTTTTTGCTTACATAGTTTTTTAGCATGACTCTATTTGATACAATAAGCGAAAACCACTTACTTTCCCATGCTTTATAGGCGTGCCAAGAATATCCTATAGAATAGTCTTTACTCATATGATTCATCGAATGAAATACCGCTTTAAGATATATTTTTTCTAAGGATGTATCTTTTATTTCGATAATTGTTGCAAGATAAATTAGCCAATTTGCTAAATGAACATATTGTTCCCATGCACTATTTTCGCTCGTTAGTTTTATTTTTTCCTGTATTATTTTTTCTATCATATTCATTGCCTTGGCATCTGTCACAAGAACACCAAATGCAGCTAAGGACATAATTATTTCATAAAAATTATTTTCAACCTTGAGAAAACTTTTAGAAAAGCTGTGTTTTCCACTCAGTACTTTTTCGATATTCTCTAACGAATCTTCTACTCTTTTTTGTACATCTTGAATTTTTGAATTTAATTTATCAAAAAAGTCATGAATATCTAAATTATCAATGACTCTAATGCCATAACAATGAAAATAATACTCTTTTAAATAAGATTCTACTTTCTTTCTCGATACTAAAAACATAGAGGAACCAATAACATTTTCTCGTGAGAAATTTTTGTACTCATTAATAATTGCTTTAAGATTAGTGTCTCCAAGAGAATAGCCTAATATAACGATTGTATTTTCATAAATCATGGAGCTTATTTTCTTAGAAAAATAAGAGTTATAGTTTATAAATTTAAAATAATCATCAGAAGTAACTACCATATTACTAGGCGAATCAATAGAACCATGAACATGATAAATTTTTGTACTGGAAGATGCTTTTGGTATTGGTAAACCAGGTGCAAGAGATTGACATTTTTTTATTGGGATCATTTCTTCGATAAGTTTATCATAATTTGTTGTTATTATTCTTATTGAATTATTATCTAAGAAATTCTTTACATGCTTATTATCTTTTGATAAATGAATTTCTTTTATTATTTCTGCTATCTTTTCATGTAAATTTTCTCCTTTTTTTTGATATTCAATATAAATAACTTGAGCCGCTTCTTCTAAGCTTAATGGATTTTTTCCATTTTCGGGAAAAAGTGATTTTTTGACTTTATTTAAACCATCTAATTTATCACAGGCTTTTTCAAGTAAAGATTGCCAGCCAAGAGCTTTGTTATTCGTTAGTGCTTTAGAAAAACCGGTTCCTGTAAACAAACATAATCTATTTGCTGCCGCTGAATAGGCTATTTCATATATTTCATTCACTTTTTTTACCCCATGTTTTGTAATATAAGTATGTTAAGTCATCTAATTTGAAATTGATAAAATCACCATTATTCATTTTTACAGGTGGTAATTCACTAAATATAAATAAATAAAGAGGTTTTGGCGGTGTTGATAGTGCTATTTTATCTAATTCTTGCCGAGAGGTTCTTTTATACTCTGATTTATTTACAAGACGTTCAGAAATAAAAAATGTTGGCTTGCAAATTAAGTCACCTTTTTTCATTTTTTTATCAAAACGGACAAGGTAATAATTATCTATACGCTTAACCCAAGCTTTACCGAAGTATATTCGAGGTTCATCTACATATTCGCTTAGATCTTTTTTATCATTAATATAAATGAAGAAATCTCTTAAATGGATCTTTCCTTCTGCAATATTGAGAAAGAAATTTTTTTTATCGATAAAATCATTAACGAGTCCTGATAAACGCTTTTTTGAATGACGTGTTTTATTACTATTTTCGTCATCAATATTTTTTGTTTTTAAGCGTTTGTTGATGCCATCTTCCTCTTTTGATGAAGAGATATCATGAAATTTAGTTTTATAAGGTGTTGAGAGATCAAGCTCAACAATATCATCGAGAATAAAAGGAAGAGCCTCTGGATCTTCTTTCATTTTTTTTATTCTACGAAATTCATTTTCTTCATTGATCCCTATTTTACATGTATCACTATGTTCAGAAACAAATTTAAAATGAGGAACTCTTTTTCGTAATCGGTTTGGTTTATCAAGATTGGCACAAGTTACTTGGGCATGACAATCAGGTTCAGTACATTCAAAAAGATATTTTGATGTTATTATTTTTTTTGAAAATAAATTATCAGCTTCTTCTGCTGTAATATTTCTATTTAATTCAAGGCTTTTGGCTAATTCTATTTTCATTGAAAATCTCTTTTACGTATTATTTTTATATTTATTTTGTATTTTATTAAATGATAAATATCATATGCTTTTTTGAATTTCTGCTTAATGGATAAAAAATGTGCGCTGTGTAATGATAAATAACTATTTAGGATTATTCACCTATCAGTTAAGTAAAAAAATTAATATATATTATTTTTTATTATAACGTGGTATATCCATCATTCTAAATGAAATTAATAAAATAATACCTATGGTAATTCTTTGATAGCAGGATACAGTAAAGAAAGTCAGCCTGTGTTAGGTCATTCTTTATTAACCGCTTACCAATAAAAAAGGAAAAAACGCTATGCAGGTCACAAGGAAACAAGAGCGTGTTATTCGTCAAGCACTTGATCATTGGCAACAATCTGGTGAGCTATCAGCACAACAGCATCAACAACTAGAAAGTACATTACAACGCCTTCCCTTTGATTGGAAAAGATTGAGTCGCTATGCTTTTTGGATAGCTATTGCCTGCTTAATTATTGCTGCCGTTAACCTTTTTAGTGATACCGCATTAATTCATTATCTTATCGAATTATTTAGTGTCTCTGAGATTATGCGTGTGGTATTTCCTGCGCTTATTGCTGGTATGTTTTATTTTTGGGGCTTTAAACGCCAACGCAAAGAAATACTATGGCATTACAGTACTGAGTTTATTCTCTTTTTAGGGATATTATTTACGGCGGTTTTTCTTTGGCAACTCGGTGAGTTGTTAGATGATGGTAGTGGTAATATTGCGCCACTTCTTTTAATGGGTTGCATTATTTATGCTGTGATTGGCTTTATCAGTCGCTCTTCATTAGTGTGGTTATTTTTCTTATTAATGTTGGGCAATTGGTTTGGTGCTAAAACGGGTTATATGTCCGGTTGGGGCGCTTATTGGCTAGGCATGAATTATCCTATTCGTTTTGTGTTATTTGGCTCTGCATTATTAGCGGGATGCTATTTTTTGCAAAATATTTTAATGTGCCGTCGCTTATTTTTTATGACAAAGATAATGGGACTGTCTTATCTCTTTATTGCGTTGTGGATCATGTCTATTTTTGGTAATTACGATCCGGATACGTGGTATTACATTTCAAGTGTGCAGTTATTACCTTGGGCTTTATTATTTGCTGTTGTTGCTGTCATTTGTATTTATATCAGCTTAAAAACCGATGATGGTATGTTGAGAGGCTTTGGACTAACATTCCTTGGTATCAATCTTTATACCCGCTTTTTTGAATATTTCTGGAATAGCTTACATAGTGCAATTTTCTTTTTTATTTTGGCTATTTCACTGATTTTTATTGGACGTAAAGCAGAAAAAATTTGGCATGCCATTGAAAATAGCCGCATGGTAAATAAGCAATAATGTCGTGAATAACGAGGTAACTCGCGAAAGTTAGCTATGGCTATGACTCTGGCTGATATTCTGAAATTGTGACATCAACATTTATTTCATTACCATCACGTAATAAGGTTACCGGTAAAACGGTACCAGGACGTGTTTCTGCAATATAGTCCATCATCTCCATAGCTGATTTAGCCGGAGCATGGTCGATACTTAAAATGATATCGCCAATTTTCATTCCCGCTTTATCAGCAGGACTATTGGGCGTAATGCGGAAGATACGTAATCCTTGGATCTGTTTAATATCGGTATTTGAAGAGCGAATTTTAGGTAGCTCTTTCGCGGTAATACCAATAAAACCACGAATAACTCGCCCATCACGGATAAGCTTATTCATAATTTTTACGGCTAATTGTGTTGGAATAGCAAAGCCAAGTCCTTCCGCACTGGGGCGATAGCCATTGTAGGTGCCTGAATCAAAGGTCATGGTATTAATACCCACTAACTCACCTTCAGTATTAATCAGTGCCCCCCCTGAATTTCCTTCATTAATTGACGCATCGGTTTGAAGGAAGTTTTGGTAACGTGTTGGGCTTAAGCCGACACGTCCTGTGGCACTAATAATACCTTGTGTGATAGTTTGCCCAATATTAAATGGGTTACCAATGGCTAAAACAACATCACCCACATGAGAAATACGCTTACTATTGATGGGGATGGTGGGTAATTTTTCTGCATCAACTTTTAATACTGCAAGATCGGTTAAGGGATCTGAGCCAATCAATAACCCTTCGTAGAGATCACCGTTTTGCAAAGCCACAATAATTTGATCTGCATTATTAATAACGTGCTGATTGGTAAGAATATAGCCTCGCGGATCCATAATCACCCCCGCACCTAGCGAGGTCAGCTCGCGCCCTTCTTGAGAAAAGCTTCCCATTGTGCTGCTGTAGACATTAACTACCGCAGGTGCCGCACGGCGCACGGCTTTGTTATAGCTAAATGGGGTATTAAGAAAATCACCATTAATCAGGTGTTCAATAAAGATAGGGCGGATAGAAGGTACCGCAACCAAAAGAATGGCAGCTGTTAAAACACCAATCAAGGTAGATCGCAGTAGCTTGCTTAACATAAAAATCCTGTATTTATGTTTGAATAAGAGGATAGCGTCGTAAGTGTCATGAGAATAGCACAGTTTCGCTTTTGAAAGGATATGTCAGCGTAGAAAATCGTTTTTTAGTGATATGAAATCAAGAAAAAAACCCTATTACCGAAGTAATAGGGCAGAAAGGAACAAATAAATTAGATACTAGTAAGTGGGGTTTAACGCGAGCTGTTACGTAACAGAAGATAAATTTCTTCGTTGCCACGTTTAATGTTTAATGCAAGAACCGGTGGTTTAGCATCGATGGTTTTACGTAAGTCACCTAAGGAGCCAATTGGCATATTGTTGATACCAATAATAAGGTCGCCTTTTTGTAACCCCGATGCTGCTGCCGCTGAGCCTTTCTCCACAGAATCTACAGCAACCGCTTTAACTTGTTTGTTAACATAGTTACTGAGCGTTGCCCCTTGAAGTGCGGGAGAGAAGTTATCCGCTCGCGTTGCATCTGCTGATTGTTTCTCTAGTGTAACTTTGACATCCATTGGTTTTCCTTGGCGGATCAAACCAATCAGGATCTCTTTACCTGGTGGTGTTGTACCAACTTTTGCTCTTAATTCAGCAAAGCTATTAATGCGTTTACCATCAATAGAAATAAGGACATCACCTGGTTTTATACCGGCTTTAGCTGCGGAAGAGTCCGCCAATACTTCACTGACAAAAGCACCGCGTTGGGCATCAATTTTAAAGGATTTCGCTAAATCAGCATTCATTTCAGTACCGCGAATACCTAAAATACCGCGTTTCACTTCACCATGTGTAATCAGTTGTTGGCTGAGATCACGCGCCATATTACTTGGGATCGCGAAACCAATACCAATATTGCCACCACCTGGTGCTAAAATTGCGGTATTAATACCGATAAGTTCACCATTGAGATTAACTAAAGCACCACCAGAGTTACCACGGTTAATTGATGCATCAGTTTGAATAAAGTTTTCTAACCCTTCCAGATTTAAACCACTACGACCTAAGGCTGAAATAATACCGGAAGTCGCGGTTTGACCTAAACCAAATGGATTACCCACAGCAACCGCAAAGTCACCAACACGTAATTTATCTGAGTCAGTCATTTTAATGGCGGTTAAGTTATTGGGTTTCTCAATTTGTAGTAGGGCGATATCTGTTTGTGGATCGCTACCAATTAATTTGGCGTCAAATTCACGGCCATCATTAATTTGGAGTTGAATTTTATCGGCTCCATCAACAACGTGATTATTGGTTAATACATAACCTTTTTCAGCATCAATAATCACCCCTGAACCTAAGCCTTCAAAAGGGCGGATGCTTTGTTGTTGTGAAGGAAAATTTGGACCAAAGAAAAATTTAAACTCTTCTGGAACCTGCTGGCTTTGTACTCGAGTTCCAGAAACATGCACACTGACCACAGCGGGCAAGACTTTTTCTAGCATTGGAGCCAAGCTAGGTAGTTGTTCTCCAGATGGCATTACCGAAGGCAGGGCGGCCATACTGGTTGCCGGGAGAGTAGAGAGTGATAAACCAACACTCATCGCTAATGCGCTAAGTAGTAATTTTCTTTTTTTAGTCAACATGAATATGAGTCTCTTGATCTTGATATTGTTATCAAAAATATTTATTGCTCAATATGAGCTCGATGTTACTAAGACATATAGAAATAAAGGAAAGTTCATTGGTAAGCTATCAGTAGGGCTTTCTTTTACATGGATTTACAAGACAATAGCTATCTTTAAACCGTCCTATTAAATCATTAACTTTTTACAAAATAATATAAAATAAACGCCACAATAGTTGTGGCGTTTGTGTGTTAATCATCTTTTTTATCGGTAGGTCTAAATAATCCAGATGCCCCTTCGGAATAATCACGTGGCGGCATTTTGATCGGGGATTGATCATTGGCTGCCTCTGATTCATTTAACCGATAATTAAATGGGTTATCTTGAACAGGCATGTCTGGCATTAACTCATTGGAGCTTTTTGCCATGTGTTGATAAAGTTGGCGGTAGTCTTTCGCCATATTGTCCAGTAGTTCAGCACTTCGAGCAAAGTGGCTGACAAGCTCGTTGCGATATGTATCAAGTTCTTCTTTTTTAGTATCTAATTCTGCTTTTATAGCATCTTGTTGGCGCATGGTTTTATTACCATAACGCATTGCCAGTGCGCCGATAATAAGACCAACAACTAATCCAATCAGTGCATAAACCCAAACCATGGCAACTCCTTTTCATCTAATAGTGAGGACGATGGATTCTTATAACATCATAACCGCTAAAAGGCATGGGTGGAATAATATCCTTAAGCTTAATATGAAAATTCCTGTGTTACATCGATGTTAAAACAATTCTTACTGCTTATAATAGAGGCATTCGCAAGGTATTTACTTATGTCAAAATTTTAAGGATAAGAGAGCATCCATGACCGTTAGCACGCCATTATCACTTTATGAAACCGCGTTACAGCAGGGGGATTATCAACCTGATGAGGTTCAGCGACAAACCGTTCTCCATCTGGAACAGTTATACCATGCATTATTAAACCGGACATCACCAGAAAAAAGTTCTATTACTCAGCGGTTGTTAGGAAAGTTTCGTGCGAAAAAAAGCGCAATTGCCCCTGAGCGTGGTGTTTATATGTGGGGAGGGGTTGGGCGAGGTAAAACCTGGTTGATGGATATGTTCTATCAAAGCTTACCCACAGAACGAAAACTGCGTCTGCACTTTCACCGCTTTATGTTACGGGTGCAAGATGAATTAAAAGGCTTACAAGGGCAAGAAAATCCACTGGATATCATTGCTGACGGCTTTAAAGCGCAAACCGATGTACTCTGTTTTGATGAGTTCTTTGTTTCAGATATTACTGATGCGATGATTTTAGGAACATTACTTGAAGCGTTATTTGCCAGAGGTATTACTTTAGTGGCGACATCTAATATTCCCCCTGATGATCTCTATCGCAATGGACTACAACGAGCACGTTTTTTACCTGCTATAGAACAAATAAAAAACCATTGTGAAATTTTGAATGTTGATGCGGGGATTGATTATCGCTTAAGAACATTAACTCAAGCCCATCTATTTTTATCTCCATTAACAGAGCATAACCGCCAGCAAATGGATAAAATTTTTACTCAGCTTGCCAGCAGTAGTGAAGTTGTATTCGCGCCCACATTAACCATTAATCATCGTCCAATGGTAATGAGAAAAGTGGCTAATGGTGTACTGGCGGTTAACTTTGATACGTTATGTGTACAAGCGCGGAGTCAACTTGATTATATTGAATTATCAAAGCACTATCACACTGTGTTGCTTTATGAAATGGTGCAGATGGGGAGTAGAAATGAAGATGTTGCCCGTCGTTTCTTAGCATTGGTTGATGAGTTCTATGAGCGTAAGGTGAAACTAATTATTAATGCTGATGTTGAGATGAGCGAGATTTATCAAGGGCAATTTTTATGTTTTGAATACCAACGTTGTTTATCGCGTTTGCAAGAAATGCAAAGTGAAGAGTATCTTTCACAGCCTCATCTCGCTTAATTGTTAAAGAAACTCTGTTTTGATTATGGTAGGATGGCGCTCATTGTAACGCTTGATGCTATTGATTGTTATAAAAATGGCAAAACGGTACTTATTAAGTGATTACAATCGCTTTGGCAAGGGAGAATGCTTCTCTTCAGGTGGTAATAGTTGATGACAGAGATGGCGAGTAGGCTAACAAAAATAGCGCCATAAGGTATTTTTTGCTGAAATATTGAAAAAGAATCCAATTGTTTTTCAATTATGACTCGATTTTTTTTTCTGACTTCTCTATAATCTTGCGACCCCACGTTGCAGCAAGTTTTTTATTTCCCAAAAAACTCGCATTTTAGAGTCAGCAGTGCTACTCGAAGGGGTAGGTTTGCTGGACACAAGAGTCGTGTGAACCTCAATAGCATTTGAACCGAGTGTTCACCAACGTGTAACTAAACATTGGGTAATTTTCAATAATGAAAACTTTTACAGCTAAACCAGAAACCGTAAAACGCGACTGGTATGTTGTTGATGCAGACGGCAAAACTTTAGGTCGTTTAGCAACTGAAATCGCACGCCGTTTACGCGGTAAACATAAAGCGGAATACACTCCGCACGTTGATACTGGTGACTACATCATCGTTTTAAACGCTGAGAAAGTAGCGGTAACTGGTCATAAACGTACTGACAAAGTTTACTACCGTCATACTGGTCACGTAGGTGGTATCAAGCAAGCGACTTTCGAAGAGATGATCGCCCGTAGTCCTGAGCGTGTAATCGAAATCGCGGTAAAAGGCATGCTGCCAAAAGGGCCTCTGGGTCGTGCTATGTACCGTAAACTGAAAGTTTACGCAGGCGCTGAGCACAACCACGCGGCACAACAACCGCAAGTTCTGGACATTTAATCGGGATAATAGGCAATGGCTGATAATCAATACTACGGCACAGGTCGCCGCAAAAGTTCTTCCGCACGTGTCTTCATTAAGCCAGGTAGCGGTAATATCGTAATCAACAAACGTAGCCTTGAAGTTTACTTCGGCCGCGAAACAGCACGTATGGTTGTTCGTCAACCGCTGGAATTAGTTGATATGCTTGGTAAACTGGATTTATATATCACTGTTAAAGGTGGTGGTATCTCTGGTCAAGCAGGTGCGATTCGTCACGGTATCACTCGTGCACTGATGGAGTACGATGAGACTCTACGTTCTGATCTGCGTAAAGCTGGTTTCGTTACCCGTGATGCGCGTTCTGTTGAACGTAAAAAAGTGGGTCTGCGCAAAGCACGTCGTCGTCCACAGTTCTCAAAACGTTAATTTGTTATCTTTTAGATATCAATTTGATGTTGAAAAACCCGTCTTTACAGGCGGGTTTTTTTATTTTTAAAATTGTTTTGAAAATGTGGGGTTGTGGCCGAAAAAAGCATGGATTAAAAGCAGATCAAAAATACGTTTTTTTAGAGTTTAATCCTTAATATCTTTTTTTTATGATATTATAAACTTAGTTTTTGTGTATATTAGCAGAATGAATTGAATTATTCGCATTGTTCACCCTAAGTGACATGAAATCTGATAGAATAGCCTGCTTTAGTGTCTTTCTTTCGACGATTTCTTAATGCTGCATGCTGCCTATGGTCATTTTACTGTGGTTAATGTCCATAAAGAATTTGACAGTCATACCAAAACTATTATGACAAATTGATATTGTGATTGTTTTGGTATTGCTTGATTATGATATGTGCCGCAAAGACAAACGGTTTTTTGAACCTGTAAAATACAATTATCTTAGGATAAGACTATTATGCAGGTGGTACTCAATGTCGTACTCAATGAAGTTAAGTTATTTATAACTTTTTAAGTTAACGGCATGAGTGCGTTTGTCTTGTAGGAATGGGGGAATGGAAGATGCATAAGCATGTTTGTTCCTTTAATTGATTAACTTGGAGGTTTTCATGGCTGTCGCTGCCAACAAACGTTCGGTAATGACTTTGTTTTCCGGTCCGACTGATATTTTCAGCCATCAGGTCAGAATTGTCCTTGCGGAGAAAGGTGTCAGTGTTGAAATTGAACAGGTTGAAGCTGGTAATCTTCCACAAGATCTTATCGATCTTAACCCGTACCAGAGTGTGCCGACTTTGGTCGATCGTGAACTGACTTTATATGATTCACGTATTATTATGGAATATCTTGATGAACGCTTCCCTCATCCTCCTTTGATGCCAGTGTATCCTGTTGCTCGTGGTAGTAGCCGTTTAATGACGCATCGCATTGAACAAGATTGGTACTCTTTAATGAATGTTATTGAAAAGGGTAACGATCAACAAGCTAATGCAGCACGTAAACAACTCGCCGAAGAGCTATTGGCGGTATCTCCGGTATTTAAAGAATACCCTTATTTTATGAGTGAAGAGTTTAGCTTAGTGGATTGCTACCTAGCTCCTCTCTTATGGCGTTTACCTGTATTAGGCGTGGATTTAAGCGGTGCAGGTGCGAAAGATGTACAAATTTATATGCAACGTGTTTTTGAGCGGGATTCTTTCCTTGCGTCATTAACCGAAGCAGAGCGCGAAATGCGTTTACCTTCAAGAGGATAATAGAGCATGGAGATTAAGGATATGTCTCCGCGCCGTCCGCATTTATTGCGTGCGCATTATGATTGGATCCTTGAAAACGAGTTAACCCCCCACTTAGTGGTAGATGTTAATGTCGTGGGTGTTCAAGTCCCTATGGAATATGCGCACGATGGTCAAATCGTACTAAATATTTCTCCTTTTGCGGTAAGTCATCTTGAATTGATGCCGCATCAGGTACTATTTAGTGCAAGCTTTGGTGGTGTACCTCGTAAAGTGCGCGTACCTATGGCGGCTGTAATAGCAATATATGCGCGAGAAAATGGTGCGGGTATGATGTTTGAGCCAGAGCCAGCCTATGAGGAAGGTTATACACCATCATTGGTGGATGATGAGCAGCAAGACGGCAGTTCAGCTTCGGCCACTGAAGGACTGTCTTTAGTGAAAGATGAGACACAGGCTGAAAACCCATCTTCTCCAGATGATGATCCTGAGCCTCCTCGCCCAACAGGTCGCCCATCATTGCGTGTAGTGAAATAAATAACGTTTTTATTTTCATTGCATAAAGCCCGGTTAAATGCTGGGCTTTTTTATATCTATTTGATTTTTCAATTAACGCTATTTTTGCACTAGCAAACTAATAGCCGTAAATAAATATTGACCAATCTCAGGTGTCATCCATGTACCTTTAGCGATTTCATGATCAGTTTGATAAATGGTACGGATCTTGGCCTGAATATCACTATCACCCTGTGTAAACTGATTGAACATATTTAGCCACATCTTAGCGAGGTTTTGCACCTGCTCTGAATCTGCTTTTTCTCCGCAAGTGAGTGCATTATATAATCCAGAAATAAGCTCAGGCCAGACACTGCCAGCATCAAAATAGTGCTGATGTACTACGGCAAATTGTTCCGGAGTCAGATGAGGTTTAAAAACAGATAATTGATATTCGCTAAAGCCTTTAGCAACAAAATCTATCATCTGTTTAGTAATACCGGTAGCCGTCGCAAACTTATCATCAGAAATATGCATTTTATTTAAACGGACAAAAAAGTCGGGATTTCCCCCAGTATCTTGCTCTAAAGCTATCATCCACTCTCTTGAAACTTGCATCGCTTCATTTGAATCGGCTGATTTACCTTGTTTAATCAAATTATTGACAGTTGAAATACGCTGTTGCCATGCTTGGCTTTTTAATGTGTGCGCAGTATAGAGGGGTAACTGCGCTAATTCAGAATAAGTAAAATATTTATCGTACATAGACATCATCTCCAATAAAGAAAACCAGTCATGTTGCGTAAATGGAGTGCCTGTTTGTATTTGTTGTTGAACATGCTCTAGCTGATAACGCAATTTGGCAATTTGTTGCATTTGCGTGGTTAATTGGCTAATGCGCTCTTCAATTAAACAAGCTATCTCTGCACTATGACCATTAAGAATATGACCGATGTCTTTCAGTTTGACGCCAATTTGACGTAGCATTTGAATTTGCGTTAATCGCTCTATGCTTTTCATATCATAGAGTCGATAACCTGCATCGGTTCTTGCAGTCGGTTGCAATAAACCTATCTCTTCATAATGATGGAGAGTACGGACCGTTAATCCCGTCTTTTTAGCGATCTCTCCTACTTGAAATAGCATATCTTCACCTCCTGTATGTCATGCAGGTTAAAACCTCACGTAACGTAAGGGTCAATAGGTTAATTTAAATTTTTTTGTACGATAAAACAGCATAAAAAACGCCCTATAGTGATATAGAGCGTTTTAATGAGTCAATTAAATAAAAGAGATTATTTCAGTAATTCTTCTAAACACCCCGTGTAAAGATTTACCGCAGTCATCAGTTGTTGTTCATCAAAATCAAAGCCTGCTTGGTGATGTCCGGCAGTTCTATCGGCACCAACAATAAAGTAAAGAGATTTACCACCACAGCGTTGTACTCGTTTTGCTAACACCGTTGCATCTTCACTTCCGCCGAATGGACGGGTTGGGATCGCAGTGAGTTCTGGGTGTTTACCCACCACTTTGGCCATCACATCAATCAGTTCTTGGTCATTGGTTAAATCAACCGCTTCCCCCATCACTTCGCTTTCCATTTCTAATTGGAAGCTATGTGCGGCACCTTCTGCCATACGTACAGCATTGGCAGCCATAAAGCTATTGATCTCTTCATTTTCACCACGCACTTCGATTTGCATTTCGGCATTGGCAGGAGTGACGTTACGACCTTCACCGGCTTTTAATACCCCAATATTAATACGAGACATCCCCTTACCATGGCGAGAGATCCCCAGCATTTGTGTTGCGGCATGGCAAGCGCCTGCTAATGCGTTACGACCTAGCTCTGGCTCTGCCCCCCGCATGAGAAGGCGTACCTTTAAAACGGAAATCATATTTAGTGGTACATAAAAAATGTGTTGGGTTAAGAACGATTTCACCACTATTGGCGATAAAGCCTAAGTGTGAGCCTAAGAAGTAATTTGCATCATCAGCAATGCCACTTTCCGCCATTGCTCTTGCACCACGAACGCCTTCTTCTGCGGGTTGGAATAAAATTTTTACTTTACCGCTCACTTTATCTTTATTGTCGACTAACCAGTGAGCAACCCCTAAACCAATAGTAATATGACCATCATGACCACAAGCATGCATTTCGCCTGGATGACAAGAGGTGAAATTTTCTACCTGTGGACGATGTTGAGTCTCTGTTGTTTCTGTTACCCCAACACAGTCAATATCAAAACGCAGTGCAACAGTAGGCCCTGGTTTGCCACTATCGAAAATAGCGACACAACCCGTAAGCTCTTGCATTTCATCAAGCAGTGCTTCGTCAACATGGTGTTTTCTTGCTACAGCCAATCCTTTTTCAACCACCTGACGACGGCGTCCAAAAGCAAAGTCTTGGTTAATAACTTCAGGGCCGACTTTAACTTCTAATCCTAAGCCACGTAGCACTTTGACGATTTTGGCAGTGGTTAAAAATTCAGACCAGCCAATTTCAGGGTATTGGTGAAATTCGCGACGCCATTTAATTAATTGTTCTAGTGAAACTGACATAATCATTTCTCCACTTATAACATGAATAACGCAACAGCGATGACGCCGATAATCATACCCGGTGCAGTACGTTTTGCGATTTCCATAGGGTTGATATTGGCAAGACCAGCACAAACAATGGCTGCCCCTGCTAATGGTGACATTGTACGACCTAATGCGCCTGATAATGCTGCTGCCATACCCATGTCAGGAATTTCATAACCAAATTGTGCAGCGTGTGGTGTGACGGTTTCGTTGAAAGCAAATGCTGCAGCATCACCAGAGCCAGTAATAATCCCCATTAAGAATGGCCCTAATGTACCACCCCAACGGGCAAATTCAGGTGAGTGAGTTAAGAAGTTGATAAAGGCATCAATCAGACCTGATGCTTTTAGACCGGCTGCAAATACGGCTGCTGCGATAATGATCCCCAGCACATCCCCATAAGCATTACCCATCCCTTTAAAGAACTCTTTAGTAATTTGAGCCGGATTGGTTAATGTGATGATCAGTGCATAAATGGCACCAATTAACATTGCTGCTGGCACAGATAGTTTAAAAGTACTAAATGTTTCGAAGAAAGGCAGTATTAATAGAATTAATGGGATAAAAGGCGCAGTTGCATATAAATAATTAGGGCGTACTGCTTCTGGTGTTGCTTGAGAAGATGAGTTGGCGACATCTGTGGCTACAGAAGAGACTTTAAACTCTTTTTTCACTAAAGCGACAACGGCGAGTGAAACTGCTGCTATTGCTCCTGCCATTAAACTATATGGGCTATGGCGAGCGATTAAATCGACGACTTCCATATTGGCCATATTCGCCACAAAAGCGTTATGTGACATACCAGGGCTTAACATGGAACCGATAGTACCACATAACACCGCACCACCTGCGATTGCGGGGTGAATACGTGCCGCGATTAATAACGGAATAAGCGTTGCACCAACGGCCGCTGCACATCCGGCTGCTGATGGGATCGCAATATTAATAAAATAAGTGACGATCACTGTTGCTGGAATAAGAAAGAAACCAAGACGAGTCAGGACTTTTGATAAAACATGGACTAAGTGCATATCGCACTTGGTGTATTTCATCACGTAGGCAAAACCCATACTTGAACAGATAGCTTGAATTAATGATGATGAAACCATGCGATCACTAAATGCAGTGAAAGCATCGAGCGGTGTCAGACTTAAAATACATAACAATAAGCCGGCACCGATCAATACCATACGGGTTTCATATTTTTTTATTAGCAAATAGACCGTTACGATAATAACGGCTACGGCTATAAGTTGCATCACCATGGTGATCCCCTAGTTAATTATGACAATGTGCTTAATGAATAAAATAACCCAATATCAATAAGTTATATTTTTCGGTAAAGTTATCAGGTAATTCCATTATGAAGTTGCTAGGCTGACAATATTTGATTGTTATCAAGTTTGCGCACTGAAATAAAATCTATTTTTTTAGACTGTGATGTTATTAACAATTGCAGTCAAATAATGATGGACAAAAATTAGCGTAAAAGTTAAATAAAAACAGATAAAGTAAAAATTAGGAAAATAAATTAAATTAACTATAGAGCATAGATGTTATTTTTATACAAAATAAAACAGCTATTTTTTGTAGAAAGGTGTTGGAGGAAATTATTATTAAACAATAATGAGAATAATTATTAAAATAGTTGTTTTTAGGAGGGGATAATTAATATTTATAATAGTTAAAAATAAATTACCCCATTTTAATAAAACAGGGTAATTTATAAATAAAATTGTATTGTTACTATTTTAGTATTAAAGATAAGTAATATTGAATATTGCTAACTTTAACAAGATAAATAACGCAAGATCCCTTCCGCTGCTTCTCTTCCTTGTGCTATCGCGGTGACCACCAGATCGGAGCCTCTTACAATATCACCTCCAGCAAACACCTTAGGATTGGTCGTTTGCAAAGGTAATAGTGGATCATCATTAATAATAATTCTACCCGATGATGCGTATTGAATATTATTTTCATCTAACCACGGATAGTGTGCAGGTTTAAAACCAAATGCAAGAATAACCGCATCTGCGGATAATATATGTTCGCTGCCTTCTATATATTTTAATTCCCCGTTGGTTTGTGTTTTTATTACACGAACACCGATGACGTTATTATTAGCATCTACTTCAATATCAAGGGGTTGGCGATTAAATAAAAATTCGCCACCTTCTTCTTTGGCATTTTTTACTTCACGTTTAGAGCCGGGCATATTATTTTCATCGCGACGATAAACACAAGTTACTTTAGTGGCACCTTGGCGGATCGCGGTTCGTACACAATCCATCGCCGTATCCCCACCCCCTAGCACCACCACGTGCTTTTTATTGAGGTCGATATAAGGTGATTGGGGATCTTCTGCATAACCCATTAAATGGCGAGTATTACCAATTAAATAAGGTAAGGCATTATAAACCCCCATTGCGTTCTCATGGGCAAAATGACCACTCAAACTTTGATAAGTACCCAAGCCAAGGAAAACAGCATCATATTGCTCCGTCAGTGTTTTTAGTGAGATATCTTTGCCTATTTCTGTATTAAGACAAAAGGTTATTCCCATTTCGCTAAATAACTCGCGTCGTCTTACCATCAGCGATTTTTCAAGTTTAAAAGAGGGAATACCGAAAGTGAGTAATCCACCGATTTCAGGGTGTTTATCATAGACTACGGGTTTTACTCCTTGGCGGATCAGCACATCAGCACAAGCCAATCCCGCAGGGCCTGCACCAATAATGGCGACTTTTTTATCTGTCATGGTGACTTGAGACAGGGAAGGGCGCCAGCCCAGCGCAAAGGCGGTATCATTGATATAGCGTTCTATATTACCAATAGTGACCGCACCAAATTCATCATTTAACGTACAAGCGCCTTCGCATAATCGGTCTTGTGGACAAACACGACCACAGATTTCCGGTAAGCTATTGGTTTGATGAGAAAGCTCTGCTGCTTCTATTATTCGTCCTTCATTGGCTAATTTTAGCCAATTAGGGATATAGTTATGCACCGGGCATTTCCATTCACAATAAGGATTACCACAGTCTAAACAGCGATCGGCTTGTGCAGAGGCTTGCTCAGCAGAAAATGCCTCATAAATCTCGACAAACTCAATTTTACGCACAGCTAACGGTTTTTTAGTCGGTTCAACGCGATTTAAGTCGATAAATTGATACACATTCTGACCCATCATTTTTCTCCTATTGTGCCTGAACGCGTAATTCAGCGACTGAACGGCGAGGATGACCTAATAAGGCATGAACATCACTCGATTTAGGTTTGACTAATTTAAAGTGTTGTGACCAATATTCCCATTGAGAAAGTAGTCTTTCTCCTTGTTGGGAGCCAGTTAGCCGTACATGCTCTGCGATCATACCGCGAAGATGCTCTGCCAAAATCACATAATTAGCCACGGGAAGAAGCTCAATAGAGGCGTTATTGATCCGTTGTGATAGTGTGGTATCTTCATCTAACAGATAGGCAAAGCCCCCCGTCATCCCTGCACCAAAGTTAATCCCTGTTTTACCAAGAATACAGACAATACCGCCGGTCATATATTCGCAGCCATTATCCCCAACCCCTTCAATAACCGCAATGGCGCCAGAGTTTCTGACTGCAAAACGTTCACCCGCTAATCCAGATGCATAGAGTTTTCCACCTGTTGCGCCATATAAACAGGTATTTCCCATAATCGTGGTCTGATGGGCTTTAAAGGCAGAACCGACTGGCGGTGAAATAACAATGCGTCCACCCGCCATGCCTTTCCCGACATAATCATTGGCATCACCCACTAAGGTTAATTCCACCCCTTGCGCATTCCAAACGCCAAAACTTTGACCAGCAGTACCCGTAAAGTGAAGTTTTATTGGTGTAGCAGATAAACCACTTTCACCATAGGTTTTGGCAATGATCCCGGATAACGTGGCTCCCACTGAACGGTCTGTGTTACGAATGGCGAAATAGTGGGTTTGGCTTATCTTTTGTTCGACGCCCGTGATGGTTTGCGCAACAATACGTTGATTTAATTCTCCTTTATCATAAGTATCATTGTGCTCCTGACAATAGAGCGCTTTACCTGTAGGAGAGGTCGCAGTTTCTAATAATCCTGTGAGCGATAATTTTTGCTGCTTACTGGTTATTCCCTCTAAGCAAGAAAGCAAATCCGTTCTGCCGATTAAATCGGTTATTTTCCTTACGCCAAGTTGTGCCATAAGTTCACGGGTTTCTTGGGCAATAAAACGGAAATAGTTGATAACGCGCTCAGGTAAACCATGAAAATGTTGGCGGCGTAGGGTTTCATCTTGGGTCGCAACCCCCATAGCGCAATTATTTAAATGGCAAATTCGCAGATATTTACAGCCTAACGCCACCATTGGCCCGGTACCGAAACCAAAACTTTCAGCCCCTAAAATGGCCGCTTTGATAATATCAACCCCCGTTTTTAATCCACCATCAACTTGTAAGCGCACTTTATGACGCAGATTGTTGGCAACTAATGCTTGTTGTGCTTCTACTAGCCCTAATTCCCAAGGGCTACCTGCATATTTAACTGACGTTAATGGGCTGGCACCAGTACCGCCGTCATAACCTGCAATAGTAATTAAGTCTGCATAAGCTTTAGCGACTCCGGTGGCGATTGTACCAACACCCGGCTCAGAGACCAGTTTGACAGAAATAAGCGCACGGGGATTAATCTGTTTTAAATCGAAAATCAGTTGTGCTAAATCTTCAATAGAGTAGATATCATGATGGGGAGGCGGGGAAATCAGTGTGACGCCCGGTACGGCATAACGCAGTTGCGCAATATAAGGCGTGACTTTATCACCGGGTAACTGGCCACCCTCACCGGGTTTTGCCCCTTGTGCCACTTTGATTTGTAATACATCCGCACTCATTAGATAAGACGGCGTGACACCGAAACGACCTGAAGCTATCTGTTTGATACGCGAAACTTTGTTGGTGTTGTAGCGTGCCGGATCTTCACCACCTTCTCCAGAGTTTGAAAATCCGCCTAAGGTATTCATTGCTTGCGCAAGGGCTTCATGGGCTTCTTTACTTAATGCACCAATTGACATCGCCGCAGTATCAAAGCGTTTAAACAGTTCACTTTCTGCTTCGACATCTTCAATTGCAATAGGGGTTGTGTCATTGAGAGCTAATAGATCACGTAAGGTGGTAATAGGGCGTTGTTGCACTAATTGGGAATAATGTTGGTAATCAGCATAGTCACCACTATTTACCGCTTTTTGCAACGCTTGAATCACATCAGGATTATAGGCGTGATATTCTCCTTGATGGGTATATTTTAATAACCCACCAGCGTCTAGAGGATAGCGAGTTAGCCAAGCACGTTTGGATAGATTAAATAAGTCTTGTTCAAAATCGCTAAAATCTGCACCGTTAATACGATTATCAACCCCATCGAAGCAACGTTTAACGACATTATCATGCAACCCTACGGCTTCAAATAGCTGTGAGCAACGGTAAGAGGCAACGGTGGAGATCCCCATTTTGGACATTATCTTATACAGACCTTTGTTGATCCCATTACGATAATTGAGCATGACTTGCGCATAAGTACCCGACAATATTTTTTTATCGACTCGTTGCGCTAAGGATTCATAAGCCAGGTAAGGGTAAATAGCGGTTGCGCCAAAACCTAATAGTACAGCGAAGTGGTGGGGATCACGGGCGCTTGCAGTTTCAACAATAATATTGGCATCACAGCGTAAATTATTATCTACCAAGGCTTTTTGTACCGCGCCTACTGCCATAGGCGCAGGAATAGGTAATCGCGCTTGAGTGATATTTCTGTCGGATAAAACCAGTAATACTGCACCACGATTAACCGCTTGTTGCGCCGTTTCACATAAGATGTGTAGTGCGGTTTCTAAATTATTTTCAGTCGGTTGATAGGTGATATCTAGCGTGATGGATGAATAATAAGGGCTTTCTTGATTGAGTAATTGTTGAAAATCACTATAAAGCAAAATGGGTGATTTAAAACTGAGGCGATGGGCTTGTCCTTCCGCTTCACTAAAGACATTCATTTCGCGACCAATACAGGTTGCTAAAGACATCACATGCGCTTCTCTTAATGGATCAATCGGCGGATTGGTCACTTGCGCAAATTTTTGTCTAAAATAGTCATAAATTAAGCGTGGGCGCTGAGAAAGTACGGCAAAAGGCGTGTCATCTCCCATCGAGCCGGTGGCTTCCTGCCCATTTTCAGCCAGTACATGCAAAATCGTTTCCAGCTCTTCTTGGCTATAAGCGAACTGTTTTTGGTATGTCGCCAGTAAGCTATCATCAAAAGCGCGCTCACCTGTCGCTTGTGGCTCAGGCAATTGCTCAAAAGGGATCAGACGTTTAACGTTACGTTCTAACCAAAGTTTATACGGGTGTCGCCTTTTTAAATCTTCGTCAGTTTCAGCAGAATGTAAAATGCGACCTTGATAAGTATCTATTACCATTAGTTCGCCAGGGCCGACACGCCCTTTTTCTAGAACTTCATCAGGTTGATAATCCCAAATGCCAATTTCAGAAGCACAGGTAATAATATTATCGGTCGTGATAACATAGCGAGCTGGACGTAGCCCATTTCTATCTAGTGTACAGGCTGCATAGCGACCGTCAGATAACACGATCCCCGCAGGTCCATCCCAAGGCTCCATATGCATAGAGTTAAAATCAAAAAAAGCACGTAGATCATCATCCATTTGTGGATTATTTTGCCATGCGGGCGGCACTAATAGGCGCATAGCGCGGACAATATCCATCCCCCCATTAAGAAAGAGTTCGAGCATATTATCCAGTGAGCTTGAGTCTGAGCCACTCTCATTTACAAAAGGCGCCGCAGTTTGTAAATCGGGGATCAGCGGCGTATGAAATTTATAGGCTCTTGCTCTTGCCCATTGACGATTTCCGGTAATGGTATTGATTTCACCATTATGGGCAAGATAGCGAAAAGGTTGCGCAAGCGGCCATTTTGGGGTGGTATTGGTGGAAAAACGTTGATGAAAAAGACAGATGGACGATTCCATCCGTAAATCCGCTAAGTCAGTAAAAAAGCGAGGCAAATCAATTGCCATGCACAGCCCTTTATAGACAGTCACTAAATTAGAGAGGCTACAAATATAAAAATCATTATCGGTAATACGTTTTTCAATTCGGCGACGAGCGACAAATAAGCGGCGCTCAATATCATTAATACGCCATCCGGCAGGTGCATTGACAAAAATTTGTTCTATTGACGGTAAAGAAGAGAGGGCGATACTGCCTAAAATATCTGTGTTAGTTGGTACTTTACGCCAGCCAACGATAGAGAGTGTTTCTCGTTGCAATTCTTCTTCAACAATTTGACGGCACTGTGCAGCGATAGCATTATCTTGGCTTAGAAACAGCATGCCTACTGCGTAATTGTTCGCTAAATGCCAGCCATTTTCCTCGGCAATTAACTGAAAAAAACGCGTTGGTTTTTGTAATAATAACCCACAACCATCGCCGGTTTTTCCATCAGAAAGGATCGCGCCACGATGTTGCATACGGGCAAGGCCATGGATCGCATTTCTGACAATTTTATGGCTGGCTTTCCCCTCAATATGGGCTATTAACCCAAAACCACAATTCTCTTTTTCCGCTGTTTTTTGATAGAGCATAGTTTGCTTCCTACTCAGTTTATGGGCACCTCAAGAACGAGCGCAAAAGGAACGATTTTGTCTCAAGGGTGTAGGTAAATTTATGGGTGCTCATCGGGTGATGGTGTCTTTAGCTTTGCTATCTCGGTTTTTTATTTTGCTAAGCTACTAGTCAAATTATCGATAAATAAAAAACAGGTCAATCAGCAAGGATATTTGACTATAGCCAGCGTGATGCGTGTTTTTTTTCTTTAATTATTTGATAAATAAAAATATTATTTGAAAATTATTTCATTGGTTATGGGATAGTGAGTGTGAGCTATCTCACTTTTTTTATGGGGTTCTGCTTTATTGCATTCTTTGATGTTAGATAATGCCAGTGAATTTATCTTAATTATTAATCTATTTTAGTATTTTATTGTTTTTATACTTTTATCTAAAAAAAGACAAATTGCATTTTTTAATTTCTCTCTTTGGTAAAGAATATAACTATTATTTATGTAATACCTCTATAAATTGCTTTTATAAATACCCTCGGGAAAAGGAGGATCACTGATACAAAATAATGCAAAGGCAAGATACAAGGTGAAAAATCGTGTTTTGGCTACAATTTTCTGAATGTTCACCACTTCGTCAATGTATTTTTAAGGTATCATTCTCTAGATTCAATCTATTGGAGTTTTCAATGAAATTGCTCAAAGGGCTTGCCCAATATTATGTAGATTTAATGATGAGGCTAGGGTTAATTCGCTTCTCATTACTGTTAGCATCCGCATTGGTTGTATTAGCGATGGTCGTACAGATGGCCGTGACATTCCTACTTGCCGGTGATGTCACTAGTATCGATCTGGTACGCTCTATCTTCTTTGGTTTGATTATTACCCCTTGGGCTGTCTATTTTCTTTCCGTGGTGGTAGAGCAACTTGAAGAATCACGACGTCGTTTATCGCGGATGGTCGATAAATTAGGCGTAATGCGACAGCGAGACTTAGAGCTGAATTCACAATTAAAAGAGAATATTGAGCAATTAAATTTAGAGATCCAAGAGCGTGAAAAAGTAGAAAAAGCCCATCTTGAACTATTGGAAAAACTCAAAAGTGAAATGAAGCGTCGTGAATTGACGCAAATTGAACTAGAGCAACAATCTTCCTTGTTACGCTCCTTCTTAGATGCCTCGCCAGATCTGGTCTACTATCGCAACGAAGATAATGAATTTTCTGGTTGTAACCGTGCTACAGAGCTATTGACCGGTAAAAGTGAAAAGCAATTAATTGGCTTAACACCACTGGATGTGTATGACGAAGATATCGCCGTCAAAGTGATGGAAACCGATGAGAAAGTCTTTCGCCATAATGTGTCACTCACTTATGAGCAGTGGTTGGTGTATCCGGATGGGCGTAAAGCGTGTTTTGAGTTACGCAAAGTACCCTTTTATGACCGAATTGGTAAGCGTCACGGCTTAATGGGCTTTGGACGTGACATTACAGAGCGTAAGCGCTATCAAGACGCGTTAGAAAATGCTAGCCGTGATAAGACCACCTTTATTTCTACAATCAGCCATGAGCTACGTACGCCGCTTAATGGGATTGTGGGGTTAAGTCGTATTTTATTGGATACCGAATTATCACCAGAACAGCTCAACTACTTAAAAACTATCCATGTCAGTGCCATAACGTTAGGTAATATTTTTAACGATGTGATTGAAATGGATAAAATTGAGCGCAGAAAGATCCAGCTTGATAACCAACCTATCGACTTTACTGAATTTATCTCTGATTTAGAAAACCTATCGGGATTATTAGTCCAACCTAAAGGGTTAAAATTCACCTTAGAAGCGCAAGAAACGTTACCGCATAAAATTACCACCGATGGGACTCGTTTGCGTCAAATCTTATGGAACTTAATTGGTAATGCGGTGAAATTTACCCAAGAAGGGGAAATTAAAGTACGCATTTGGCAAGAAGCGCCTGATAAGTTGTTCTTTGAGGTGAAAGATAGTGGTATTGGTATCCCTCAAGGTGAACTTGAGAAAATCTTTGCCATGTACTATCAGGTCAACGACAGTCAAGGTGGACGTTCTGCAACGGGAACAGGTATTGGTCTTGCTGTCTCAAAACGCTTAGCACAGCATATGGGAGGCGATATTCATGTGGAGAGTGAGTTAGGGCATGGTTCTATCTTTACGCTTTCCATTGTCGCTCCTGCGATTAAAGAGCAAAGTGATTTTGAAGAGGATGATGAATTATTGCTTCCTGCCCTTAATATCTTACTGGTTGAGGATATTGAGCTAAATGTTATCGTAGCATGTTCAGTATTAGAAAAATTAGGCAACACGGTAGATGTGGCGATGACTGGGCAAGAGGCTTTGCAAATGTTTAAGCCGGGTGAATATGACTTAGTATTGTTAGACATTCAATTACCTGATATGACCGGATTTGATATTTCAAGAAAATTACGTCAAGAGTTTGATAGCAGTGAATTGCCGCCATTGATTGCCTTAACCGCCAATGTCTTAAAAGACAAAAAAGAGTATTTAGACGCTGGAATGAATGATGTGCTCAGTAAACCGCTTTCTGTGGATGCGTTGACAGCCATTATTAATAAATTCTGGGGAGATGAAGCGGTTTCCGTGACATCGAGTGAGTCACCTCAATTGTTGAGTAAAAATGAAGAGTTACTCGATATCGACATGCTGAATCAATACATCGAACTTGTCGGACCTCAATTAATCACGGATGGTTTAGATGTTTTTGAAAAGATGATGCCAAGTTACCTGTCTGTCCTTGAATCTAATCTGACGGCACGTGATCAAAAGGGCATCACTGAGGAAGGACATAAAATCAAAGGCGCGGCAGGCTCTATAGGTTTAAAACATTTACAGCAACTGGCAAAACAGATCCAATCTCCAGAATTACCTGCATGGTGGGATAATGTTCAGGAATGGGTAGATGAGTTAGAAAGAGATTGGAGAAAGGATGTAGAAAGTTTAAGAAACTGGTTGGCAGACGCTAGAAAAAAATAACCCCAACCGAAGGTTGGGGTGCGCGAATACTGCGTCAACACCAGGGAAACTTTTCTACTCGCTTTTTTGATTATCATTACATAGGCGAATAGGATGAAGCTATTCCATACATCATACAAGCAACAAAATAGCAAATATAAGTTTTTTTGTTACAAGAAACATTTAAATATGTGATGGCGATTGGTGTTTACACCTATAAATGGGTAACTAGTAATCTACTACAAATGGAGAAAGATATGAAATCAATTGCGGTAATTTTAAGTGGTTGTGGTGTCTTTGATGGCAGTGAAATTCACGAATCAGTGCTCACAATGCTTGCTTTAAGCCAAAATAAAGCTGAGGTTCATTATTTTTCACCTAATGATTTTCAACCTACTGTAATTAATCATATTACTGGAGAAGAAAAAGCAGAAAAAAGGAATATGATGGAGGAGGCTTCACGTATTTCTCGTGGAAAAATATCGCCTTTATCAGATGCTAAGGCTGAAAACTTTGATGCGGTAATTATCCCCGGAGGTTTTGGTGCAGCAAAGAACTTATGTAATTTCGCCACGAAAGGTGTTCAGTGTGAAATTAACCAACAGCTCTTAACTTTTGTTCAAAAGATGCATCAACAGAAAAAACCACTAGGTTTAATGTGTATCGCCCCCGTTATGTTACCAAAGATGTTAAATGCCCCAGTAAAACTAACCATTGGTAATGATGCAAAAACGGCAGAAATGATCACCGAAATGGGAGGGATACATATTAATTGTCCTGTCGACGAAATAGTGGTTGATGATGAGTATCGGGTTGTGACCACCCCTGCATATATGCTGGCAGAATCGATAGCACAAGCTCAGGTGGGCATTGAGAAGCTGGTTAAAAAAGTACTAGAAATGGCATAACAATAGAGTGAATACAGCAGATGGTACTAGTGAGAAAGTTAAAGAAACTATTAATTATTCTAATTGCTTTATGGTTAGGGATAGTTGTCCTGTTTTCTTTTTTACCGGTGCCTTTTTCTGCTGTAATGCTACAAAGACAAATTTCTTCGTGGAGTAAGTTTGATTTTTCTTATGTATCCCATTCTACATGGGTTAATGAAAATGAGATATCCCCACAGATCTATTTAGCGGTAATAGCCTCTGAAGATCAAAATTTTCCAAAACATTGGGGATTTGATTTCGATGCGATTGAAAAAGTTTTCCAAAACAGCCTGCAAAGCTCAAAAACGATACGAGGTGCCTCTACTATTTCACAACAAACGGTCAAAAACTTATTTTTGTGGGATGGGCGCAGTTGGATAAGAAAAGGACTTGAAGCCGGAATGACGCCAGTGGTGGAGCTGATTTGGTCTAAAAAACGTATTTTAACCGTTTATCTGAATATCGTAGAGTTTGGCGACGGTATTTTTGGGGTTGAGCAGGCTTCTCAGCACTATTTTCGCAAGCCTGCTAAACAACTCACCGCCCATGAGGCGGCTTTATTAGCCGCTGTTTTACCTAATCCACATATTCTTCATGTTAATAAGCCTTCCGCGTATTTGCTAAAACGACAGCAGTGGATCTTAAATCAAATGCGATTAATGGGAGGAACTTCGTTTTTAAGCAAAAATGCGTTGTTATAACCATTAAAATACTTTTTTTATTGATTCGTCATTTTGTGACGCCATTGTGGCTATTGCATTCGGATCGTTTGCTTGGCGGGATTGAGTGCGAAATTGCGATGGTGTCATACCATATTTACGTTTAAATGCGTCACAAAAATAAGCATTACTACCAAAACCACAGCGATGACTAATTTGAAACACAGAATAGTTAGAAAAGGTGAGGTAATTTAATGCGATCCCCATTCTGACATCCAACAGTAATTGGCAAAACGAAACGCCCTCTTTACTTAAATGGCGACGTAATGTTGATGGCGTAGTATAGAGCGTTTTTGCTACATCCTCTAAATGCCATTTACGTTGCGGATCTTGTGTTATTAGATGAGTAATCGCCTGGTTTTTTGGCTCATCATAATTAAAACGAAAAATATTAAGAATATCGACCCCTTCGTGATAAACCGCCAGCAAAATAAAAAAGAGGCTCTGTTGCATAAACAGGGTCTCTTGAGAGGGGGTGCCATGTTCAAGCGGTAGACATTGCTGAAGTAACGTAAAATTAGTTTTAACCACCTCAGGTGTTGATAGATGATAATCAGGAAGATGACGAGTAATCGGCGCCCCTGATTTTATTAATGGTTTAAGTAAAGAGAACACAGATTGTAATTCAGTTTCAGACAGTACTAAGGTATGTAATTCAATCGGTTTGGTCGGGAAAAAATTTGTCACATCACAAGAAACTTGACTATATTTAGGAATAATCAACGTGAGATTAGTGGTGACTGTGATAGTTTGCCCATTAATACAAATCTCACCTTTTGCACCATATACCATCGCGATCATCGGGTTTTCGATGTAAAACGTTTTTAAGGATATTTGGTTAGAAGAAAGTATGTGTTTGTATTCCATTGTCTTAGATATACCACAGGCAAGTTCAAAATGAACATGGGTTAAAATAAACAAAGCTTAAAGTTAACCACTTAATTTGTGAACTTATAAGCAGTAAGCATGGGTTTTATTATCACAATATTCCTATTGCGAAACCGCGTCGTTATACCGAATAGTATAAGAGTGGCTCAGAATATAATCTTGTTGCTGAGCAATAACAATATCGATATCTGTTCATTTTTTACTTTTATTTTTACCATTGTTATTTTTTCTAAACAAATTGCTGTTTATTTAAAACGCATTTTTTGAAACTCGGTGTAAAATCGCGCGGCATTGATGGAGCGCTTTATCCTGTTTGAGGAAAATGCAATTTATCTTTATTCACACCCTACCCAACATTCATTTCATTATTTTCTCGGTGATATTGAATGACATAATCTGATGGGTAGTGCGGTATATATTCGTCTATTTCCTGATTTATTTGATCAATTTTGCCAAGTTGGCAGGAGTGGGTATGCCTGACTTTTCTGAGAAGGGTTGGCTTGCTGACATCGCTTTACGATATGAGTTAAAGCGAGGAAAGACATGTCTTACTGAAAAACGTCATCTCGGCCCCTTAATGGTTCAGCGACCTTTTTATCCAGAGCAAGGTGTTGCACATACCTATTTGTTGCATCCTCCTGGTGGGGTGGTCGGTGGTGATACGTTATCCATTAATATTAATGTGCAACCTTACGCACATGCCCTATTAACAACGCCGGGGGCGACAAAATTTTATCGTAGTGCAGGAGGCACTGCATCGCAAACGCAGACATTGACGGTTGCACAAGAGGGCTTTTTAGAGTGGTTACCCCAAGAGAATATCTTTTTTCCTGATGCTCAAGTGTGTTTAACCACACATATTCATTTAGCCTCATCAGCGAAATTTATCGGCTGGGAAATGCAGTGTTTTGGACGCCCAGTTTTAAATGAGTGGTTTGAAACTGGCAAGGTAAAAGGGCGCTTAAATTTTTATGTTGATGAGAGATTAATTTTAACAGAGTCAATGCGGGTTGAAGGCTTACAAAAACAAGCTGCCGCAATGCGTGAATTTCCTATGTTTGGCTCGCTTTATATTTATCCTGCAACCGATGCATTAAAAGAGATTATTCAACACCATTTAGAGAAGGTAAATCCCCTAGTTGAATATGGTTTAACGGATGTTGATGGCATTTTAGTTTTACGTGTATTAGGGACGCAAACCGAGCCGATGATGGCGTGTTTTGCGCAAGTATGGCAAATCGTCAGACAGCACTGGCTAGGTTATTGCCCTGAGCCACCGCGGATCTGGGCGACATAATCGTTTATTTTAGGAGCAGAAATGGAATTAACACCAAGAGAAAAAGATAAATTACTGCTTTTTACTGCAGGCCTTGTTGCAGAAAGACGTTTAGCTAAGGGATTAAAACTTAATTACCCTGAAGCTGTCGCCTTGATTAGCTGCGCCATTATGGAAGGCGCACGAGAGGGGAAAACAGTTGCTCAATTAATGAGTGAAGGACGTACTGTTTTAACCGCAGAGCAAGTAATGGAAGGGGTGCCAGAGATGATAAAAGATGTTCAAGTAGAGTGCACTTTCCCCGATGGCACCAAATTGGTTTCAATTCACTCACCTATTGTGTAGGTAATAACATGATCCCCGGTGAAATTAGAGTTAATGCAGCATTAGGCGATATTGAACTGAATGCTGGTCGCGAGACAAAAACCATACAGGTGGCTAATCATGGCGATAGACCTGTACAAGTCGGCTCTCATTACCACTTTTATGAAGTGAATGAGGCACTCAGGTTTGCACGAGAAGAGACATTAGGTTTTCGTTTAAATATTCCTGCTGGTATGGCTGTGCGCTTCGAGCCCGGTCAAAGTCGCACTGTTGAGTTAGTGGCTTTTGCAGGAAAACGTGAAATTTATGGTTTTCATGGCAAAGTGATGGGTAAATTGGAGAGTGAGAAAAAATGAAAACTATCTCACGTCAAGCTTATGCGGATATGTTTGGCCCAACAACAGGCGATCGTTTGCGATTAGCAGATACCGAGCTGTTTCTTGAAATTGAAAAAGATTTCACCACTTATGGCGAAGAGGTCAAATTTGGTGGTGGTAAAGTTATTCGTGATGGTATGGGGCAAAGCCAAGTTGTTAGTGCTGAGTGTGTCGATGTTCTGATCACCAATGCCATTATTTTAGATTATTGGGGCATTGTAAAAGCAGATATTGGCATTAAAGATGGCCGTATTGTCGGTATTGGCAAGGCAGGTAATCCAGATGTTCAGCCCAATGTGGATATTGTCATTGGCCCCGGAACAGAAGTTGTTGCGGGAGAAGGTAAAATTGTCACTGCTGGTGGTATTGATACCCATATCCACTTTATTTGTCCGCAACAAGCCCAAGAAGGTCTCGTTTCTGGCGTAACCACCTTTATTGGTGGAGGAACAGGCCCTGTGGCGGGTACTAATGCAACCACAGTTACCCCCGGTATTTGGAATATGTACCGCATGTTAGAGGCGGTGGATGAATTACCTATTAATGTGGGTTTATTTGGCAAAGGTTGTGTCAGTCAGCCCGAAGCAATCCGCGAACAAATAACAGCGGGTGCTATAGGTCTTAAAATACATGAAGACTGGGGGGCAACGCCAATGGCAATTCACAATTGCCTTAATGTCGCCGATGAAATGGATGTACAGGTGGCTATTCACTCTGACACCTTAAATGAAGGTGGTTTTTATGAAGAGACAGTAAAAGCCATTGCCGGTCGAGTGATCCATGTATTCCATACCGAAGGCGCAGGTGGCGGTCATGCCCCTGATGTGATCAAGTCGGTAGGAGAGCCCAATATTTTACCTGCATCAACCAACCCAACGATGCCTTATACCATTAATACCGTGGACGAGCATCTTGATATGTTGATGGTCTGTCATCATCTCGATCCCTCTATTCCTGAAGATGTGGCATTTGCTGAATCTCGTATTCGTCGCGAAACCATTGCTGCAGAAGATATCTTACATGATATGGGGGCAATTTCGGTGATGTCGTCAGACTCACAAGCCATGGGACGAGTCGGAGAAGTTATCTTACGCACTTGGCAGTGTGCACATAAAATGAAATTGCAACGAGGCACATTAGCGGGTGATAGCGCAGATAATGATAATAATCGTATTAAACGTTATATCGCTAAATACACGATTAACCCGGCACTGGCACATGGCATTGCTCATACGGTGGGATCAATAGAAAAAGGTAAACTTGCGGATATCGTGCTATGGGATCCTGCTTTCTTTGGCGTCAAACCGGCACTTATCATAAAGGTGGTATGGTCGCTTATGCGCCAATGGGGGATATTAATGCGGCTATTCCAACACCGCAACCGGTTCATTATCGTCCAATGTATGCCTGTCTAGGAAAAGCCAAATATCAAACGTCGATGATCTTTATGTCAAAAGCGGGTATTGAGGCGGGAGTGCCAGAAAAATTAGGCTTAAAAAGCTTAATTGGTCGTGTGGAGGGCTGTCGTCATATCACAAAAGCTTCGATGATCCACAATAACTATGTTCCTCATATCGAATTAGATCCACAAACTTACATTGTTAAAGCGGATGGTGTACCACTGGTTTGTGAGCCAGCGACTGAATTACCGATGGCTCAACGCTATTTCTTATTTTAACCAGCGTTTTTATTGAGAATTTATTGAATGAAAAAATTTACTCAGATTATTGATCAACAAAAAGCGCTTGAACTAACCTCTACAGAAAAGCCAAAGTTAACCCTTTGTCTTACCATGGATGAGCGCACCAAAAGTCGCTTAAAAGTGGCTTTAAGTGACGGGCAAGAAGCCGGGCTATTTTTGCCTCGAGGCACCGTACTTAAAGAGGGGGATATTCTGCTGTCAGAAGAGGGCGATGTTGTCACCATTGAGGCGGCTAAAGAGCAAGTATCAACGGTTTATAGTGACGATCCATTATTGCTTGCTCGTGTTTGTTATCACTTAGGTAACCGACATGTACCATTGCAAATAGAAGCAGGTTGGTGTCGTTATTTTCACGATCATGTATTAGATGATATGGCTCGCGGCTTAGGGGCTACGGTGGTGGTTGGCTTAGAAAAATACCAACCTGAGCCGGGGGCTTATGGTGGATCATCCGGTGGTCATCACCACCACCATGATCACCACCATTAATGGCACAGCGATCATCAAAGGAGGTGCATGATGCTAGCTGATCTGCGCTTATATCAATTAGTTAGCCCCTCTCTTCCGGTAGGTGCTTTTACTTATTCTCAAGGGTTAGAGTGGGCCATTGAAAAAGGTTGGGTATGCTCAGCAGAAACCTTGTCAGATTGGTTAAGCGCACAAATGACCGGAACATTAGCCACACTCGAGCTTCCTATATTGCGGCAATTACAAACGAGTTTGGCAAAGGGTGATAGCGATACAGTGAAATATTGGTGTGACTTTATGGTCGCAAGTCGCGAAACCAAAGAGTTAAGGCAGGAAGAGCGTCAACGGGGGATCGCTTTTGCCCGTTTACTTCCTCAATTAGGCATTGAATTAGACGATACGTTACAACAGCGGGTTAAACAGACGCAATTAATGGCGTTTGCGTTAGCTGCCGTGCATTGGCATATCGATAGTGAAAAGCTCTGTTGTGCCTATGTTTGGGGCTGGTTAGAAAATACGGTGATGTCTGGGGTAAAACTGGTGCCATTAGGGCAAAGCGCAGGGCAAAAAATATTGTTTGCTCTAGCTGAGCAGATCCCCGCTATTGTTGAGTTATCGGCACATTGGCCACAAGAGGATATTGGCAGTTTTACGCCAGCTCAAGTGATCGCCAGTAGTCGCCATGAAACTCAATATACTCGACTTTTTCGTTCATGAGATAAAGAGATGCAAGAATATAATCAACCACTGCGTATTGGTGTTGGTGGCCCTGTTGGATCAGGAAAAACAGCACTATTAGAAGTTCTTTGTAAAGCTATGCGCGATAGTTACCAAATCGCCGTTGTTACCAATGATATATATACACAAGAAGATGCAAAAATTTTAACTCGTGCGCAGGCTCTTGATGCTGATCGGATCATTGGTGTTGAAACAGGAGGATGTCCTCATACGGCTATTCGTGAAGATGCTTCAATGAATTTGGCTGCCGTAGAAGAGTTGGCGATGCGCCATAAAAACTTAGATATTGTTTTTGTCGAAAGTGGCGGAGATAACTTAAGTGCGACCTTTAGCCCTGAATTGGCTGATCTTACTATTTATGTTATTGATGTTGCAGAAGGTGAGAAGATCCCTCGCAAGGGGGGGGGCCGGGGATCACACATTCTGATCTGCTGGTGATCAACAAGATCGATCTTGCGCCTTATGTGGGAGCGTCATTAGAAGTGATGGAAGCGGATACAGCAAAAATGCGTCCTGTGAAACCTTATGTTTTTACTAACTTAAAAGAGAAAGTAGGTTTAGAGACGATTATCGATTTTATTATTGATAAGGGTATGTTGAGACGTTAATCACTATGAGTACCAGTATCGGTTATCGCTGTTACAATGACCGATACTGGTAAAATAATACGCTATCACCACGTGATACCCATCAGCGATATATTTAGTTTAGATAGGTAAATGCCGTTGTTACTTTAACAACACCTTTGGTTTCGCTGGCAATTTTAGCGGCTGCAGCCCCTTCTTGACGGGTCAATATCCCTAACAAGAATACTTCGCCATTTTCGGTGATCACTTTTACGGAAGATGATTTGACGGCATCGCTAGCTAAAATTTGTGAACGTACTTTAGTGGTTAACCATGTATCTGAAGAAGCAGTGCCTAATGTCACAGGCTCACCTTGGCGAACTTCATTATAAACATTGTTTACTCCTTCCACTTTGCTGGTAACTTGTTTGGCCGTCTCAGCAACCGACATATCTGGACTTTGCCCAGTTAACAATACATTACCTTGATAAGCGGTGGCGACAATGCGCGCATTACTGTTCTTGATCTGTTGGTTTTTATTTAGAGCACCAGAAACTCGGGCTTCCAATGTGCCATCATCAACTTGTTGTCCTAATGAACGAGGATCGGTTGCGGTTTTGCCAGCAACGGCAGCAGTACCCACAACAGCGGCACCAATACAGCCTTGTAGCAATAGCGCGGAACAAAGTACTGCGGTAATCGGAAGCAATTTCATAGTAACTCCTTAGTCATCCTGATGTGGGAATAATGTATTATCAATTAAGTCGCAGAGACAATTGACCGTTAACATCTGCACTTCCTGTATTCTGACTGTACGTTGAGAGGGGATCCTGATCTCCACATCTTGAGGGCCTAGTAATCCAGCAAGCTCACCGCCATCATAGCCAGTCAGTGCAACAATGGTCATATCTCGAGTAACAGCGGCTTCAACAGCTTTAATAATGCTTCTGCTATTACCATGAGTGGAAATAGCTAACAGTACATCACCTGCTTGCCCTAATGCCCGTACTTGTTTGGCATAAATTTCATCATGTTGCTGATTTCCCATAATGGCGGTCATCACAACACTGTCGGTATTTAAAGATAATGCCGGTAAACTTGGGCGCTCTGTTTCAAAACGATGGATCATACTAGCAGCAAAGCGTTGAGCCGTTGCTGCTGAGCTACCGTTGCCACAGCTTAATATTTTATGTCCGTTTAACAAAGATTGAACCATCATCATGGCAGCTCTGGAAATGGCATCGGGTAACGCTTCTGCTGCTGCAATTTGAGTTTGAATACTCTCTGTAAAGCAGACTTTTATTCTATCAAGCACGTTAAGACCTATATAATCTAATTTAACGAATAAATTCCGTATGATCGAGAATGTTTTTTAGCCATATTAACTGGCGTTGATCAAATGCACAAATATCAAAGCGACAGTTAACCGTCTCGATACTTTGTTGGCGTTGAGCTAACCAACAATTGGCGGCGTACCATAAGCGGCGCCGTTTACTGTAGGTCACTGAGCTGATTGCATCACCAAATTGTGCACTACGCCGAAAGCGGACTTCAACAAATATCCATGTTCTATTACCCTGCATAATAAGATCAATTTCTCCACAGGGATATCGGACATTACGCTCAATTAACTTTAACCCTTGTTGGCGCAAGTAATTTAACGCTTTTCTCTCATAATATTGTCCGACTAGATAAGTACTTTTAGGAATAATCATCCATGATTTCCTGATGTTATCTCTTATAAATAAACCGCCTCAAGATAAAGTCAGCTCCTTATCTGGATGGAGACTTCAAAGAGGCGGTTTATGGGGGAAATTGCTTACTTATTGTCCCACAGGTTCAATTTTACCTTGTTTAAATTGCATCCATGGGAGTTGTCGATAAATAGTGCAATTATCTTCCACACGTAAAGAGCCAGAAACACCATTGAACTGTAAGGTTCCTTTGGTGAGTTCATTGTAATTGTTTGCTAATGACCATGCATCAATACCCATAGCGTAAAGGCGCATTAATGAGTAATCGTTCGCAAATTTACTGGATGCTTTTTGCATTAACGGTAAATTTGCTCCCGTCATAAGAGGAATATCACTAAATTGGATACCGTCCATTTCCATACGAAAATCTGGCCCCATTCCCCCTTGATTACTGCGTGAACTGACATAAATCGGTGGGCGTTTTTTGGTACTGATTGCCATATCAATCATTGGTTTAATCAATGTTAACTCATCGCTAGTGGCAATGATATACACAGAATCGATAGCACCGTTTGTTGTTGGCATTGAAGCGGTATCTAATGGCAGTGGTGCATTATCTGTTGGCAATACAGGGGTTCCTGTCATTCGAATACCCACGCCACGATTAATTGAACTTTTTAGACTATCAAGAGAGCCGAAAGTTTGTTGTAAGACGGTTCCACCCCCGCTACGCTGCCACTCATCCGCAAAAGTTTGTGCCATTCTTTGACCGAATTTATTGTCAGGAACGATAATGAGTGGGTTAGATTTTTGTTGCTGGCGTAAGTGTTGAGCCGCATTACGAGTTTCATCTTCTGGGGAAAGTGAAAAGAAACACACTGTAGTAGCAAGAGGAATATTATCAACTTCATTTAGTGCTAAAACAGGTAAACCACTTTTTAACTCAATAGTTTTGATCACTTCGGGTTTTAATAGTGGCCCCACAATTAAATCAGCACCCTCTTGTTGCACTTGTTTCAGTAACAGATCAATGGGTTGGCTATTGGTATCATACATAATCACTTGGCGATTATTTTGGACAATAGGATCTAATTGCACGCGGCTATTACCCGCAAAGGCTTCGGTTTCTTTTGCTGAAGTAGCATCACTATTTTCAGCGCCTTCCGCTGTATTATCATCCGTTGAATTATCGTTTTCCGTTGTTGCTGTGTCTGCATTCGGAGATGAAATACCTAATTCT
Source organism: Proteus sp. MB838 (assembly GCF_054767435.1). Taxonomy (NCBI): domain Bacteria; kingdom Pseudomonadati; phylum Pseudomonadota; class Gammaproteobacteria; order Enterobacterales; family Morganellaceae; genus Proteus; species Proteus sp. MB838. The sequence continues at coordinate 31,045 of NZ_BAABMO010000021.1, read as the reverse complement.
GCTAAAATGGAAGCTAAACTATCTTGTTGGGGGGCTTCTGGCGCTGCGTTAGCTTGAACTTGAGGTAAACCTTCTTTAGCATCGGTAAAGCCTTGCATAATAGCATTACCAAACACTTTAGCTTGTCCTGTTAACGGTAATAATAATGCGATTTTTCCGCTATTACTGACGGCAGATTGTGATTGGCGCAATAACAGCGTCGGTAATGTTAGCGCTCCTGGATTGCGTGGATAGCGTGTTTGCCATTCGCGTATTGCTTGGGATAATTTATCCGCATCATCTTGGTTATATTCATAAGTGTTGAGTAAATCTAACCAGCCTTGTAATGTATTTTCATCAGCTTTGATTACCACACTACGACGTTGTTCAGGTGTAAGCTTCGTGAGTGTTAACCAAGTATCATCAATATTTTGCTGATGTAATACAGGATCAGTGATAAGGGGTTCTAGGCCAATATAGGCACGGATCACATCTAAAGAGGCTTGTCCGTTCGCATCATCAATGACTTTCTGAAATTGTTTCATTTCCACTTGCGCTTTTTCAGCAGGTGTCAGTGGCTGTTGTTGTTGCCCCGTCAGGGTACAACCTGACATAATCAAGGCAGAAAGTATTGCAGTATAGGATAAACCTGTTTTAAAACGCACAAAAATTGAGGAAAGCATACTGTACCCAGTGATGTTTTATAATTATGCTCAATTTTAAATCGGTCATTCGGAATAAACAATGAATCAACCTAATCGAGCAGCGGTAACGACATCCACACTGTACATAGTACCCACACCCATTGGTAATCTGGGCGATATCACCCAGCGGGCACTTGATGTGCTGTCTCATGTCGATTTAATAGCTGCAGAAGATACCCGTCATACAGGGCTTCTATTACAGCATTTTGCCATTAACGCACGTTTGTTTGCGTTACATGATCATAATGAACAGCAAAAAGCAGATCAATTAATTAGCAAATTACAACAAGGGCTAAGTATCGCATTAGTCTCTGATGCAGGTACACCATTAATTAATGATCCCGGCTATCATTTAGTCAATCAGTGTCGCAAAAACGGTATAAAAGTGGTGCCATTACCTGGGGCATGTGCGGCGATTACCGCGCTATCAGCCGCCGGATTACCTTCTGACCGTTTTTGTTATGAAGGTTTTTTACCAGCAAAAACAAAAAGTCGTCAAGATTGTTTGCGTGATTTAGCACAAGAACCTCGTACTTTAATCTTTTATGAGTCCACCCACCGTTTATTAGATAGTTTAGCGGATATGGTGACGGTTTGGGGGGAAGCGCGCTATGTTGTATTGGCAAGAGAATTAACCAAAACGTGGGAAACCATTCAAGGAATGCCTGTTGGGGAATTACTTAACTGGGTTCGTGAAGATGAAAATCGCCGTAAAGGGGAAATGGTATTAATTGTGGAAGGGTATCAAAAGCCACAAGAAGACCATTTTGCCCCAGAAGTCTTACGCACATTGGCGATTTTACAAAAAGAGTTACCTTTGAAAAAGGCGGCAGCAGTTACCGCTGAGATTTATGGCGTGAAGAAAAATGCGTTGTACAAACACGTCATTGCGCAAAATGAAGCGGAACAAGATCAGTAAAACGATTTTTTGTTTCTTTCGCTATACATTAACGCGGAAAATCCTTATAATCCGCCCCCTGAGTTGACTAGACAACCGCTGCTTTATCGTTGTCCCTTCGGGGAGACGGATAGAGGGGAGGAAAGTCCGGGCTCCACAGGGCAGGGTGCCAGATAACGTCTGGGAGGCGCGAGCCTACGACAAGTGCAGCAGAGAGTAAACCGCCGATGGCCTGTTTACAGGATCAGGTAAGGGTGAAAGGGTGCGGTAAGAGCGCACCGCGCAACTGGTAACAGTTTGTGGCATGGTAAACTCCACCCGGAGCAAGACCAAATAGGGGTTCTTATGGTGCGGCCCGCATTGAACCCGGGTAGGTTGCTGGAGCCAGCGCGCAAGTTCTGGCCTAGATGAATGGTTGTCCACGACAGAACCCGGCTTAACGGTCAACTCACCTTATATAAAACCCTCGATTCACTCTGTGGCTCGAGGGTTTTCTGCTTTATTGCTATTGCTAGTGTGATGATAAATGATTGCTCGCTGATATCGCTAGCTGATTAAGAAACGATATCAATAAAAAGACCACGAAAAGCCTTTTGACATCTTAGCGCTAGCATATTGCTATCTTGAATAAAAGCACCATCACCACAACGGATTTCCCCAAGCTCTTGCTCTGAGGTTTGGAAATGGACACCGCCTTTGATAGATTGCAAATAGCCTTTCTGACCCTGTATCGGCAAGGTTATTTCATCCCCTTGCGCTAAATTAATATGATAGAGCCAGATATTTTGCCTTAGCATCAAACTGCCATTACCCCCTGATGGGGAAGCCAATAATTGATATTTTAAATCTTCATTTAAAGCTAATTTTTGTGAAGCGATGCTCTCTTGTTGTGGACACGCGTTTAGCCATAATTGAATACGAGTTAATGGGGTATCTGGACTACTATTTCTTTCAATGTAAGTTTCTGTATTATGAGGCGAAATTAATAAACACTCGTTTTGTTTGGCGGTAAGTGTTCGCCCCATATTATCAAGATAAGTCGCTTCACCTCTTAAGATCAGGTTGACGACATCCACATGAGGATAGGTTTTTGCTTTAAACTCAGAATTTGGTGCGAGCACTTCTTGGTTCAGTACTCTTAATGTGCCATAGTCTAAAAAATGAGGATCGAAATAGTGGCCAAAGGAGAATGTGTAGCGAGCTTGTAGCCAGCCATAGTCCGCTTTGCCACACTGTTGTGCTGTTCTGTATTTTATCATCGCGGTACTTTTCGAGTCGATTAATCAATATATTCATCATAGAGATATGGACTGTAGATTGTTAGCAAGTTAATCTGGTGCCAATAATCAAATTATTTGATAGAGATAAGTATAATGAGTAAAGATAAAGCCATTACATTGGAATCTCTACGAGTGATGGATGCCATTGATCGTAGAGGAAGTTTTGCTGCCGCCGCTGATGAGCTAAATCGCGTCCCATCAGCACTCAGTTATACCATGCAGAAATTAGAAGAAGATTTGGATGTTGTGCTATTTGACCGTTCAGGACATCGAACTAAATTTACTAATGTGGGAAGAATGTTACTTGAAAGAGGGCGTATTCTTCTTGAAGCTGCAGATAAATTAACTTCTGATGCTGAAGCGCTAGCTCGCGGTTGGGAGCCACATATTACGATTGTGTGTGAAGCATTAACACCCGCATCTCGCTTATTCCCGTTAGTTGAAAAATTAGCTGAAAAATCAAATACACAACTCTCTTTAGTCACCGAAGTGCTTGCTGGGGCATGGGAAAGCTTAGAAAGTGGTAAATGTGATATTGTTATTTCACCGGATATGCATTTTCGTTCTTCATCAGAAATCAATTTCCGCCCTTTATATAATACCACTAGTGTCTATGTTGCCAGCCCTGATCACCCTATCCATAATGAACCTGAACCACTTGCAGAAGAAACTCGCTTAAAATATCGCGGTATTGCTATCGCCGATACCGCAAGAGAACGACCTGTTTTAACTGTACTGTTATTAGATAAACAGCGTCGTTTAACGGTGAGTTCGATTGAAGATAAACGTCGAGCATTAATTGCCGGTTTAGGGGTTGCTACTATGCCTATTGATTTAATTGAAGATGATTTAAAAGAGGGGCGTTTGCGTGTGGTTGGCCCTGAATATCATCATGAAAATAATATTATTATGGCGTGGCGCAGAGACAGTATGGGAGAAGCTAAATCCTGGTGTTTACGCGAAATTCCTAAACTCTTTGCCGCGGATAAAAAATAGTTTGTTCGCTAGAGTTTGATAATGCAATTAAAAAAGATCCCCTAGAGGATCTTTTTATTATTAAATCTATTATTACCAATTTTTCTTAAATAGGCGATCTAAGCTCCATTTACCCGGACCTGTGATAACCAGTAATAAATAGCCACCCGCAATAGTCATATTTTTCATAAACATTAACTGATTTGCACCTTCTGCAAAGTTAGTGTGGAACAGTAGTGCGGTTAACAGCGTAAATACACTGGTAAAGATAGCCGTTGTGCGAGTTAAGAAACCGAATAATATGGCTAATCCACCCCCTAACTCTAATAAAATGGTTAAAGGTAATAAGGCTCCCGGAACACCCATTGATTGCATATACTGTTGCGTACCTTCATAGGCTTCAATTTTTCCATACCCTGCGCTGATAAATAAAATTGGCATGAGAATACGTGCGATTAATAAGGCAATGTTTTCAAAATTCTTCATGATGTTTATTCCTGATAAAATTTTATATTATTTAATATATCTGTATTTTATTTGTTTAATTGCCAGTTTTTAGTGTAAATAACCACTGTTTGGCTTGAGATATACAATAAAGAAAAAATAATATGGAGGATATTAAGAAGAATTAACATTCTTACACAAAAAAATTGATGTTTAGTCAGCGGTTTTTTTGACAGACTTCTGTAATGTACGTATTAAACCAACAGCGCCTATCGCCCGTCGTCCCCAACGAACCAGTTTTTTAGGGTGCTTAATGCTATAAAGAGATACCACGCTTGCCCCTATTAACAAGATAGGTTTTAACGAGGTTAAGATATTCCATGCTTTATCATAAGGTGCTGTGACCTCTAACCATGTTTGCCCCTCTTGCGCTAATTGAGTGCGCTGTTGTTGAATTTCATCCAACAACAGCTTTTTGCGTCTTGCTAATGCTAAGGTGCGTCTATTTTGTTTGCTCATCGCGATATTGCTCCAAAAGACGCTTATCTAATTCTAGTTGTTGGCGAGTATCACCTAACAGCGTTGAATTGCGGGCTTTTCTCAATGTCATGATAGCACCTATTAAGGCACCAACTAGCAAAATAGCCGTTGTAATCGCTAAAGCATGAATACGATATTCAGGTGGGATCACCCAAAAGAGGAGAATAAGTAGACTCATTAAGCCAAAGGCGGTGAGTAATAAGGTGATCCCCGCCATTAAAATAAGCTGAATAAGTGTAATTTTTTCTTCTTCTAGTTCGATGGCGATTAATTTTAGGCGGGTTTCAACCATGCCAACGATAACAGCGCCAATACGACTAAGAGAATTCAGAACCCCGGATGCGGGGCCCTGTGGTCTTTGAGTATCACTCATTATGGATTAACGTTTCGAAAGTAGAACACCGAGTACGACACCTACTGCCGCGCCAATACCAACACCTGTCCATGGGTTTTCACGCACATAGTTGTCCGCTTTACCCGCCATTTCTTTAGTGTTATCGACGATTTCTCTACCTGCATCACTGAGTTTTGCACGAGAGCCACGTAGCGCATATTCAGCTTTTTCTCGTAAACTTTGTAATTCCTCTTTTGATTTATCTGCCGAGGAGTTCAGAACTTCTTCTAGAGTATCAGCCAGAGATTTTAATTCACTACGCAGATCTTCATTTGAACGTTGGTGTGACATGAGTAACTCCTTTAATCAAGATATGAGGTTATACCTATAACAATAGACTAGATTTACCATATAATAAAATTAAATAATGACTTAATTCCCTAAAAAAGAGAAAAGTCTTATTCTTGCCAAGGGTGATATTAAAAAAATAATCAGTAATAGCTTGAAATAAAAAACAAAAGCCTGTTTTAATCATAAAACAGGCTTTAAGATGCTAAATATTAACGCTATAGAAAATAATAGAAATAGCGATAGATTACGGTTGATTACTCTGTTTACTTTTCTTCTTAATGACGACCCATACACTCCCGATTAGGCCAATCACTAATAAACAAACAGGCAGTAGCATCAGAAAATTCATTAAATGATGCTCATATTGGCGGAATAACGGACTATTTCCTAATAAATAGCCTAAGGTGGTTAAAATACCAACCCATAACAGACCACTTAGCCAATTAAAAACTTGAAAACGACAGTTTTGTAAGCCAGCAAGGCCGGCAATAGTCGGCAATAATGTTCTAACAAAAGCGAGAAAACGACCAATAAGTAACGCCGCCAAGCCATGTCGATGGAAAAGTCCATGGGCTCGTTGGTGGTAGTGTTCTGGTAAATGTGATAACCAACTTCGTACAAGTCGGGTGTTACCAAGCCACTTCCCTTGCAGATAACCCAGCCAACAACCTAAGCTAGCACCTGCCGTTAGAATAAGTAAGGTTAATGGAAAATCCATGGTTCCTTTAGCAATTAACACACCCACTAAAATTAATAAGCTGTCTCCTGGTAAGAAAGCTGCGGGTAGTACTCCGTTTTCTAGGAATAGTATGCTGAATAATAAAATGTAAATAATCCAAAGCAGTGAGGGATTCGCTAAGGTTTCGTAATCTTGATGCCAAAGCGCCAAGAACAGCTCTCTTACGATTTCCATATAAAAGGCTTCCTAAAACTGAGTCATTCGGGGGTAAATACAAAAACATTCTCTCTTGTTATCTATTTACCCGTAATACATATCATAGGGTTTATTTTTCATTGTTTAAAACAGCAACACTCTAACAAAATCAATAAAAACTAGACAGAAAATTTTTTCACTTAAATACCCTACAAGCGCTTCATTGAGCAAGAATATTTGAAAAAAGACATTCACTTTTGTTTTCCAGTTTAGGATACGTTGTTTTAAAGAAAAAACCTTAAGAAAACGTAATAATAGAATTACTATGATGATGTTTTACTGAGATAAAAAAGCATTATTTTTCCTTGCTGATTGAAGCTAATGTCATGGTTATTTATTCATCAAAAAAAGTGTTTTAAAGTTGCCAATTGGCTAGTTAAATTGATTTAAATGTTATTAAAAAGTTAAAATTAAACTCATCAAGTGATTAAGAAAAATCAAGGTAAATAGTATAAGAGTTAGTTTTTTATTTAACGATTAAATCTAACCTTATGATAATAATAATTTCTTTCATTTGTGGACTGTACGTTAAAAAGAACAAAATCCTATTATGATCACAATTGTGTTATTTTGTTGTTAACAAAAATAGCTAATGATGTATATTTTGCAAAATAAGCTTTTCAGCAAGATTCATTTCCTTATACTGGCAAAAGCAAGCACACAATTGCTTTTTTAAATATTATTTTAAGTAATGGAATAACTATGGATAAACAACAATCCAGAGTACTTAACCTGCTTTTTCAGGGAAGTCTCGTTAAACAAATACTTGCTGGTTTAATTGCGGGTATTTTACTGGCTTGGTTAGCACCAGAAGTGGCTAAAATGATGAGCTTATTAGGTAACTTATTTATTAGTGCCTTAAAAGCCGTTGCGCCTGTTTTAGTCTGGGTATTGGTTATGGCTTCGATTGCCAACCACCGTCAAGGACAAAAAACCAGTATACGTCCCATATTAGCGCTTTATCTGCTGGCGACTTTCTTTGCTGCACTAACAGCAGTAGTGGCAAGCTTTGTGTTTCCCTCAGTATTAACGCTAGTTGTCAATAATTCACAGCTATCGCCACCTGAAAATATTGCTGAAGTCTTAAAAGGTGTATTAATTAATGTGGTGGCTAACCCTGTAGATGCACTGATTAACGGCAATTATATGGGGATTTTAGCTTGGGCTATTGGCTTAGGTTTAGCGTTACGCCATGCAAGTGATACGACTAAAGCATTAACACAAGATTTTGCAGATGCGGTAACTAACCTTGTGCGTGTGGTGATCCGTTTAGCGCCAATCGGGATTTTTGGCTTGGTATCATCAACCATTGCTACGACTGGCTTTAAAGCTTTAGCTGGCTACTTGCATGTCTTACTTGTTTTAATTGGTTGTATGCTGTTTGTTGCGCTCGTTGTCAACCCATTGATTGTATTTTGGAAAATTCGCCGTAATCCTTATCCATTAGTATGGGCTTGCTTACGTGAAAGTGGTGTTACTGCCTTCTTTACGCGTAGTTCAGCGGCTAATATTCCGGTGAATATGGCAATGTGTCGTCGTATGAATTTAAATGAAGATACCTATTCTGTCTCGATCCCATTAGGTGCGACCATTAATATGGGGGAGCGGCAATCACTATTACTATTTTAACACTTGCTGCGGTAAATACCTTGGGTATGCCTGTGGATATTCCAACAGCCTTATTGCTAAGCCTTGTTGCTGCTATTTGTGCTTGTGGTGCATCAGGGGTTGCTGGTGGCTCGCTACTGTTAATTCCGCTTGCTTGTAGCATGTTCGGTATTAGTAATGATCTGGCGATGCAAGTGGTTGCAGTAGGTGTGATGATTGGTGTCTTACAAGATTCAGCAGAGACTGCATTAAACTCATCAACTGATGTGCTATTTACCGCAACGGTCTGCATAGCCGAAGATGAGCGTTTAGTTGCCAATCCATTAACTGAAAAAAATAATGGCTAAAGAGTATAAGTAGTAAATAGATATAAAGAGTAGTAAGACAGGAAGGGTAGTAAGTAACAACAAAAATTAATAATAAAAACAGAAACCCCATATAGGAAACTATATGGGGTTTCTGGTTATTGATATGATAAATCGAGTGTTAAATAGTAAGTGCTAATTCTGTTCCCTGCTTAATGGCTCGTTTGGCATCTAATGCTTTAGCCTCTTTTGCCCCGCCAATAAGATGGACGGTTTTATTTTCTTGTTGTAACGCTTGCAGTAGCGGACGATAAGATTGTTGTCCGGTACATAAAATCACGCTATCAGCCGCGAGCAGTTGCTGTTGTTCATTATGTTCAATTATTACTCCTTGCTCGGTAATTTTTTGATAATGGCAGCCCGTGAGCCATTTGACCCCTTTTTTCTGCAATGTTAAGCGATGTATCCAGCCTGTTGTTTTACCTAAACTTAAGCCAAATTTCCCACTCTTACGTTGCGTCATAACAATCTGTTTGTCTTTTTTAATAAAAGGATCGGCTGAGGTGATCCCTCCGCGATGCGTAAGTGTTGGGTCAATTCCCCACTCTTTATTAAATGCACAAGGGCTTAAACTACTGCATTGGCCTGTTTGGGTAAGATAAAGGCCAGTGTCAAAACCAATACCACCACTGCCAATAATCACCACTTTTTCGCCGGTTGGCTGATGATATTTAAGGACATCAAGATAGGTTTTTACTATCGGATTATCATGGCCATCAATCTCTGGAATATGAGGGATAACACCACTGGCTAAAATAATTTCATCAAAATGTTGCAGATGGCAAAGTGTCGCTTCCGTATTATTTTTTACGATCACCCCCGTGATTTGCAATTGCCGCTTAAAGTAGCGCAATGTCTCTTTAAATTCTTCTTTACCCGGAATTTGACTGGCAATATTGAGTTGTCCACCAATACGCTCTTCTTTTTCAAATAAAGTAATATGATGACCACGTTTAGCTGCTGTAATGGCAAATGCTAATCCTGCCGGGCCTGCGCCAACGACAGCAATTTTTTTAGGGGCTTGAGTCGGGGTTAAAATAAGCTCTGTTTCTCGACAGGCAAAAGGGTTTACAAGACAAGATGCTGGGTGACCACTGAATATCTCATCTAAGCAAGCTTGGTTGCAGGCAATACAGGTGTTTATCTCATCCTCGCGACCAAGTTGCGCTTTCAATACGAATTGCGGATCGGCAAGAAAAGGACGCGCCATAGACACCATATCTGCACAGCCTTCCGCTAAAATAGCTTCAGCCACTTGAGGTGTATTGATACGATTAGAAGTGATAAGAGGAATGTTGATTTTTCCCATCAATTGGCGAGTGACATAAGCAAATTGTCCTCTTGGTACCATAGTGGCAATAGTGGGGATACGGGCTTCATGCCAACCAATACCACTATTGATTAGGGTTGCTCCGGCCTTTTCTACTGCTTGAGCAAGATAAAATACCTCTGAGGCATTAGCTCCCTCGGTAATTAAATCTAACATTGATAAACGATAGATAATGATAAAGTGTTCACCCACAGCTTCTCTTATGCCAGCTAAAATACGTAATGCAAAACGACAACGATTTTCAATAGAGCCACCCCATTGATCATCGCGTTGATTCGTATGACTTACTAAAAACTGGTTAATTAAATAGCCTTCAGATCCCATGATCTCAACATCATCATAGCCTGCTTTCTGAGCCAACTTAGCGCAATGAATATAATCTTCAATAGTCTGTTCTATCTGCTCCTGACTCATTGCTTGGGGCATAAAAGGGGTGATAGGTGATTGGATCGCTGAAGGGGCGACTAAATTAGGCTGATAACTATAACGACCAGTATGTAAAATCTGTAAAGCGATTTTCCCATCCTGTTTATGTACCGCATCAGTGACTAATTGATGAGAAGCGAGTTGATCTTCTGACATTAGCGTTGCTGCATGTGGCAACAATACACCTTGCTTATTAGGGGAGATCCCACCGGTGACAATAAGTACCACCCCTGCTGCAGCTCTTTGAGCATAAAATTCAGCAAGCTTAGGTGCATCATGTGGATCTTCTTCTAGTCCGGTATGCATAGAGCCCATCAAAATACGATTTTTAAGCGTAGTAAACCCTAAATCAAGGGGAGAAAATAAATAAGAATAGTGTGCCATCAGATACCTTTTTTATACTGGTCAGATGAGATATCTATAGCATAACGAGAAGTTGCTGATTAAGAGTAGATTATGTTAATAAGTTGTGATCTTAATCATGGAAAAGGTGAATAGCTCCTAATTAAACGATAATAATCTAAATGCCTCGTCAACCATAACAAATAATGATAATAAAAGTTGCACTCATTCATATTTTTTAATCATATAATAATAAATACCCATTAATACGTATTAAAAATGCCCATCACATTGTTGATTTTGGAGACGTTATGATTAATAAATTTAATCAGCTTACAAACCATCCCGATTTAGGTAAGTTTGTTTTACGTGTTTCGCTAGGTGTCTTAATGTTATTACACGGATTACACAAAATGGAGCCAGGAGGACTTGCCGGTATACAGGGAATGTTGGCAAATATTAATTTACCTGCATTTATTGCTTATGGCACATTACTGGGTGAAGTTCTATGTCCTATCTTACTGATTATCGGTTTATTTACTCGATTTTCAGCATTTGTTGTGGCGGCAACCATGGGGGTTGCGGTGCTGATGGTACATTCCGGTGATCTTTTAGCCTTAGATCCCAAAACGGGGGGATGGGCACCTGAAAGTGCTGGCTTCTATATGTTTGCTGCGATTGCGGTGATGTTTTTGGGTAGTGGTCGTTGGGCGCTCAAAAAAGATTAATAAATTTAATAGACAATAATATTGAATGAAACATTGCTAAGTTATTCAGGTTAGATGAATAAACGCCCAGAATAAAGATATGCTGGGCGTTTATTATTAAAGTGATAAATAGAAATTTATTGCTTTGTTGGTGGTGTTAGTTTGAAGATTTTTTCATTTTCACCCAACCACTGACGAGCAACTTGATTAACATCACTGACACTTATTCCGTTGACAATCGCAGTCTCAGTTAATAGTCGTTGATATTGTTGGTCATCTGTTGCCACTTGGGCAAGTGCATCAGTCCAATAGCTAGCACTCTCTTTGGCTTGCCCATATTCAGTTAACCAAATATTTTTTGCCTCTTGTAATTCTTTATCGGTAATACCCGCTTGTTTTACGTCATTGACCACTTTACGCGCAAGTGCAATTAATTCATCTGCCCGCTGTGGTGATGCGGTAAAGTTTAAACGTCCGGTATAAAAACTACTTGGCAGCTTGGTTAGTGACTCAGAAAAGCCTAGCGAGTAGATCCCGCCCGCTCGTTCACGAAGATTAAGCCTTAAACGTTGGCTGACAACGGTATCAAGCAAGTTAAGTGCTAACAGTTGCTGTTGTGACCATTGGGCTTTGGCTGCGTATTGAATACTGATCATACTCTTATCGCTACTGGCAATAGGGTAGGTTTTATTAAATGAGCTTAATTTGGGATTAATCGCCGGATCAGCCCAAAATAGACGTTGCGATGAACGTGTCGGCAGCGTTGCTATCCAACGTTCGATCATCGGTTTGGCCTGATTTAGGTTAATAGGCCCACTAATCACCAATACCATATCGGCAGGCTGTCCTAGAAGTGATTGATTCGTTTGTTGTAATTGTTGGGCGGTAAACTGTTGCCAAGGGCCTTGTGGCGAAATCACTAAGCGCTCACCGTTTTGATAGCTCTCTTTATTAATATGATCTAAGAAAATACGTTCAACTGGTGTTTTGGCGATCCCTAATGCCGTTGCTTGTTTTTGTTGCTCTAATTTTTGCCCATTAAATTGTGGTGCCGTCACTTTTAAATGCAATAAGGTCAACAAGGTGTCTAACTCATCAATAGGCGCTTCGCCACGCAAGCCGTGGAATAACAACTCACTGTATGGACGCAAACTGATTTGATGCTGTTTACTAAATAACGCTAACTCTCTTGCGTTGTAATGCCCATATCCACTCACTTCTGGTAAGTTTAATGCCCACTGTACCAAGCCTAAACTTTGTCCTGTTTCCAGAGAAACACCTCCGGGAATACGCAGTGATACTTGGATATTGTCTTTTAGCCACTGGTCATTTTTAATAATAACTTTTACGTTATTGCTCAGTGTCCACAGCTGTGTTTTTTCAATCGGAAGTGTTTGTGTGGTGACAACAGTACCGGTTTGCTCAGGTTTAATATCTAATACCACCGCATGGGTTTTCAATGTAAACGCACCGGGATCAGATTGTCTAATCTCTTGCCAGCGTTGCGAGGCTTTAGTGGCACTAAATACCTGACTATCACTATCTGGGCCGATAATTGCCACTCGTGGTGAAGCTTGTGTTAGGTATTGGGCAAAATAGTGTTTTAAGGTATCAGGTGTAACGTTATTTATTAGTTGATAACTTAAGTTTAACGCCTGCTTTTTGCTTTGGATTGGCATTTCTAATTCAAGTGCCGTAGTAATTTGGTTAGCTAAATAACCATGCTCATAGCGCTCTTCACCAGCAGCTTGTTGGCTAAGACGTTTTAACAGCGCATTGCGAGCATTATCTAACTCTTGCTGAGATACTGGCTGTGAGGCTAAACGCTGTACCTCAGTAAATAGAATATCTAATGTACCTTGATAATCATCCCCTTTAGGATGGGCAATCATCAATTGTTGTGAGCGACGGGCATCTAACATCGCACCTTGTGTATTGGCACTGACGGAAGGCACTAACCCATTATCAACAATGGTTGAAAAGCGCTGGTTTAAGATGGAGAGCCACAAGGAGTCCATTAAATCATCATATTGACCTTGGCGACTATTTAATGGTGCAGGCAGTGTACGCTGTAGAGTGAATTGCACAATGCGTGAGCCTTGCTCTTTATCAAAAATCGTCTTTACTAATAAATCTTTATTGTCGATAAAGCGGTGCCATGATGGAGAGTCAACGCCTTTGTTTTCACTATTTTTTGCATTGAACATCTGGGTAATATCAGCAATCGCATCACCTTGATTAAAATTACCCACTAACACCAATGCCATTCTTTCAGGCTGATACCAAGTATCGTAATAACGTTTTGCTTCTTTGACATCACCATGCTTAACGATATCTAAGTCCCCAATGGGATCACGATCTAGATAACGACTGCCATAATAACGTAACTCTTCAAGTTGGCGATTAATACGAAAACCAATACCTTGGCGTAATCGCCACTCCTCGACGATCACCGGACGCTCTTTATCAAACTCAACGGGATCAAATGTCATGCCAAAGGCCCAATCGGATAAGATCCTCAACCCTGTTTTTATTTGGGTCGGATTGGCATTAGGCAGGGATAATTTATAGGTTGTTGAGTTTAAGCTCGTTGCCGCATTAACATGACTCCCCAACTTCATTCCTAGGCTTTCAAGCTGTTTAAACCCAGTTGTTCCCGGAAAATGAGTCGTGCCTTTAAAGGCCATATGCTCGGTAAAGTGGGCAAAGCCAAGTTGTTTTTCATCTTCTTGTACCGAGCCACTTTTCACCAGTAAACGCATTTCAACCCCCGTTTGTGGGCGTTGTAGCAAATAGACATTTAAGCCATTATCAAGCGTAAAATGGCGAATATCGGGGCGCAGTGAAAGGGTATTATTGGTATGCTCAGACGAGGTGCCTGTTGCACAACCCAGAAGTGATAAACTGACTGAGATAATCAGTAACTTACGATACATATTCAGTAACTCCAGCTGATTGAGAGGAGGACGCAGTCGGCGCTTGTAATGAAATTACTTGCTCGGCAATAGCGTGAGTGAAACGCTGATGACTGACTAAGACAATGCCCGAGGTTGGTAGATGCTGTTTAAGTAATAACAACATATGTAGGGCATTTTGTTCATCAAGAGCGGATGTGGTTTCATCTAATAAAATAAGATCGGGTTTATTGAGTAATAAACGGGCAAAGATAAGACGTTGTTGTTCACCACCGGATAAGCGTGTTGTCCAATCTGTTTCCAGTGAAAGCTGATTTTTTATTTTATCTAGCCCCACCCAATGAAGCACTTCTTGGTACTCTTGTTGTGAGAACTGAGATGCTTGGCAAGGATAAGCCAATAAGTTATCTAAGCGGGCAACAGGCAGATACATACGTTGTGGGAGCCAACTGATATTGGTTACCCGTTGAATATCTCCTTTAAAATAAGGCCAGTGGCCGCTTAACGCACGTAACAGTGTTGATTTCCCGATACCTGAGCTACCTTCAATTACCGCCAATTCACCCGCTTTGAGAGAAAAGTGAATATTGTTAATTAATAATCTATCGTCTTGCATAAATAGCGATAAATTGGCTGTCAGCTTAGTTTGTTTATCATCTAACTCGGTGATCTCAGGTTGGTGATCATGCTCTAACAACACCACAAAATGATAAAGACGGGTAACCGTTGCCTGCCATGCGGCAATCTCTTTATAGGAGAAAATAAACCAGCTTAATGCCCCAGCAACACTGGAGAAGGCTTGTCGTAACTGCATTAATCCCCCTAGCATTAATTCGCCGGCGAGGAATTTTGGCAAAGCAAAAATAATTGGCGCCATTGCCGTGGCTTGCTGATAACCCACAGTAAAGAAAGCAAGGTTTCTTTCATAACGGATAAGGTTATTCCAGTTGCGGATCACCCCTAAAAAGCGTCCCATCAGTTCATGACGATCGCTCATTTCACCCCGTTGACCAGCAATAGCATCACCATGTTGTTTACGTGTGATAAGCGCAGTACGGTAATCTGCCTCTTTACGCTGTTTATCCATATTGATTTTACGTAATGGAGAACCAATGAGCTGGGTGATGGTGATCCCGATAAGGGTATAAATAATACAGGCCCAGAACATATAACCCGGTATATTCCACTCTTTGCCTGCTAAAGAGAAAGAGAGCGCACCAGAGAGTGACCATAAAATAGTGGCAAAAGAGATAAGCGTTAACAGTGAATGTAAAAAGGTCACCGTTAAGCGCATTGTCGATTCAATCAGTAAACGAATATCTTCAGCAATTCGTTGGTCGGGGTTGTCTGGCTCTTGCGAGGTTAACCGCAACATATAGTGTTTACTATTTTTTGATAGCCAGCGCTCAAGCACTTGCTCTGTCATACCTTCACGCCAGCGAATGATCATTTTTTGGCGTAAGAAATCACCCATCACGACTACGGTAATTAATCCGGCAATAATAATCACAAACTGTTGAAGCAGTTTATATAAGGCTTGCCCATCGAGTTGTTGTAGGGCGTTATAGAAGCTGCCATTCCATTCATTCATTTTGACGTTAAACCAAACGGATGAGAGGGTTAACGTTAAAGAGAGAATTAATAGGAACCAGCAGTAAAGGGCGGTACGCCGCCCCCAAAAAGGTGAAACCAAATAGAAAAATTGTTTTATTGTTTTCATTGCTTATTTGTCATGTTTTTATTGTTTATTGACTCGGTTGCTCACATTAACTTCATCAATTTTTAATAGTCATAGCTGACTTGTAGCCAGAACTGTCGACCTGGCTCGTAAGATTTGTACTCTTTATCTTGATAGGTAATGTAATCATTGACATTTTTGGTATTGAGTACGTTATTCACTTCAACGGAAATACCTACACCGTAAGCAAATTCAGGCTGCCAACTGAGCTTGGTATCCCAAGTAAAACGGCTACTGTAATGACGTTTTTTATATTCAAATAGCGGGCCGTACTCACTTGGTTTTGGCGCACCATTATTGGCTTTCTCTGCTTGTGAACGAGCTCCATTCCATTGCAAACGGTTAAACCAAGTCACTCCTACATCATCCCAAACACTGGTTAGCTCAGCGGTCACTTTTAACGGCGAGTTAAAGTTGTCAGAGGGTAAGTCTTTGGCATTGATAATTTTTCCGCCATACCACACCTTGTCATAGTTCATCCCTTGAACGCTGGGATCAAAATTGGCATAACCTGAGTCTTTTGGCGTATTGGTTTTGCTTTTTTGCCAGCTAATCGAAGCATTAAAGACGTGGTCGGCTTTAGCAAGCTCCCATGGTTGGCTATTTCTCACGGAGAGCGTTAAGGTATCGTGTGTACTACGGCCATTATTATTGAAGTGCCGAATAGCACGTTTTTCATCAATGGTTGAGTCTGGATATTTAGTATCACTACGCACCTCATCACGACCATTGCGATGCACATATTGTAAACGCCAAGTGGTTGAGGCTATCTCTTGTTGTAGACCTAAAGTGAATTCATCGTTATAAGGGGTTTTTAGTGAATCAACACCATCAAAGTCGGTACGATTAGTCCACTTTTCCTCCGATGTTTGACAGTCAAAATAGCAGTGTTGTAAACCGGCATTTTGCGCACCATAAAGGGCGTAAGTGAGCATTGAACGTCCATAGTAACGGTTTACCCCACCAATAATTAAAGTATTACCTGTGCCCCAAATATCGTAAGTAGCACTTAAACGAGGTGAGAGATTGTTTTTTTGTACAAAATCATCACGATCTAAACGTACACCGGGACGTAAGGTGAGGCGTTTATATTGAATATTATCGTCAATAAAAAATGAATAATTGGTATAAGACGCATTATGGGTACCCGCTAGAAAACGCGTCGTTTGTGATAAGCTTCCCATCCATTCATCATTGACCGTCATGCCGCGATAGGTATAGTTGTAATAGGTTTTATCACGAATATAAGCGCCTTTGGTGCGGCTAATTTCAAATCCGGTGGTGGGGCGATGAGTGACGGTACCCCACACGATGGGATCAAAACGCATAATACTCTTGGCGCTATAGGTTTCTTGTTTACTACGCAGATCACCTTGACCACCACTGGAGACTTGATTAGGGTGTTGCCAATCAGTGTAATCTTCTACTTTGATAAAGTAGTCTTGATCATTGGTGCGTTTATCTTCCAGATTTTGATAACCTGCGGTTAACTCTAAGGTTCCTAGCGCAAGTTGATGCTTATAAAGGGCGGTAAAACTGAGTCCATTATGTTCATTATCATAACCGGAGTTATACACAGAGCTGGAGAACAGATAGCTCTTATAACGGGCAATATTACTTGATAGATCAAAAGATTGTTTATCAGAGATATTCCAAGAATATTTGATAAAGTAGTTATCTGAAGTACGCGTTTGATCACGATAATGTGGGCTTTGTAATACATGCTCTAATTCGCCTTCAGGGGTGTGAACAATTCCCCCTTCAGCACTTATCATCATCGGAATGGTTGATTCCCGACGAGAAGCTGAGAAAATTAATCCTGTATTTTCCGTTAAACCTGTTTCAAACCAACCGCCATAGTTTTGTTTATCATATTTTTTCTGGAAACGGGCTGGATTACTAAAATCATTATTTGCAGTATCAAATTTTAATTTGGGATCGGTGAAAATATTATTCCAGCTTGAACGGGTAGTACGGTAATAGGCATTGGCATGGGTTTCACCAGACCAACGACGACTTTGTACTTCAACTGTGCCTCCAGTAAATCCGCCAAATTCAACGGGAATATTGTTATCGTAAACGGTGACACTATCAATAAGTCGACTATCAAGATACATCCCTTGCTCATCACTGGTAATACGGGTATTGGTTTCACCATTGCCCGAATTGGCCGGATCAAAGTCATTATTAAAACTGACGCCATCAAGTTTATAGGCATTTTGATAGCTACTGGAGCCATGAATAGAAATACGTGAGGGCTTAATTTCACCTTGGTTCATCGAGTTGCTATCGTTATTTGCAAATTGAACCGCAGGGTTACTTTTAAGTAAGTCGGTGACATTGCCATCGCCAGTATTACGTTGCTTTATCTCTTCAGAGGTGATGTATTGTGGTGCTGAAACAACATCTGTAGCAGGATGATAACTGCTTCCCACCCCTGTGACTTTAACTTCAGGGATCACAATCGTACTGCTTGTTGCTAATGGACGAATAACAAAGCCATTTCCCTGTGAAATAATTTCCATACCACTACCGATTAACACCTTTTGTAATGCGGTATGGGTTTCATATTGACCAGAGAGTGCAGGAGCCCGTAAGTTTTTTATTGCGTTGGCATCAAACAGAATTTGTACCTGACCTTGTTTAGCGATAGTGTTTAAAGAATCAGCTAAAGATTGCTCTGGTAAAGAGACTGATAGCGTTGCTGCATAACTATAAGGGGCTGCCACGGTAGCCGTTATTAATAATGTGAGTAGCGACCTTTTTAGAGGCCTTTTTTTATTATTTATTCTCATTTCACCAATCCCATTCATAGACTTAATAATTTTTGTTACTAAGTAAGAGGATGAAATGAGAATTATCCTCACCTGTAAAAAAGAATATTTTTCATGTTTATTTTTACTTATTGATAATTAACACATTATTTTTATCAGTAAAAATAACATTAACCGGTAAAAGTAGCGGAAGTGCAGTAATAAAGCTTTTCGCGTCATTAATATTTGCCACACCTGATACCTTTATTTTGGCTACATCGGCTGATGAGATATGAACGTTGATATCCAGATAAGGTTTTAATTTAGTGATCACGTCACCAAGTGGTTGTTCAAAGAAATGGAGTTGCCCAAAACGCCAGCTTCCTACAGAATCAGCATTGACTGAGGAAATGACAAATTGATTATCGGTTGATTGGCTAATTGCTTGAGAGCCAGCATATAGGTAAGTCGCAGGGGATTTTTCTGTGGCTTTAACTTCAACAATGCCTTCATGTACGGCGACACTAATTTGATTATTTTGATAACGACTCACTTCAAATTCAGTACCGACAACTTTAATTAATCGCTCATCAGCATGGACATAAAATGGCCGATAAGGATTGGGTTTTACTTTAAAATAAGCCTCACCTTTATCTAACCAAAGGCGTCTTTGGGTTTGGACATACGAGACGCGTACCTGTGTATTTCTATTTAAAAAAACTTTAGAGCCATCAGCGAGGGTCATCTCTTTAGGAAAATTGCTGGTGGCTAAGGTCATATTATCCATTAACAGGGCAGGTAAATGACTATAAGGAAGATATAACACAGCAACTAAACAGAGTGCGGCTGTAGTGTGAATAAAGGGGCGCCAGAGTGAAGATTTCCTTTTTTCTATAGGCACAATAGTAGGGCGTGGTAAGGCTTCACAACTATGCCAAATTTCCGCGATAGCTTGATAAGCTTGTTGATTATCTTTATCTGCTACCCACTGTTTAAAGGCTTGTCGTTGCTGTGAACTCATTTGCTGACTATGTTGACGGGTGAACCAAAGCGCAGCTTGTTCATCAATAGATTGCTGGCTTAATTGATCATGGGTATCTGCCAAAAGCGTTGCAGGCGCCTCATCTGTGTGAGGTTGATTTCCCGACTTACTCGTCATTGGTGCATTTCTCCTGTCCTGCATCGACATATCTTTTACAATGTAATAGTGCTGCGGCAATATGTTTCTCTACCATGCTTATCGAAATTTCCATTTGTTCTGCAATTTCGCTTTGTGATAATCCATCAAAGCGATAAAGAATAAAAGCTTCTCGACGGCGGGGAGGAAGAGTATCAATAGCTTGTGTCAGTAAATCTAAACGCTGTTGATGCTCAAGGACGTACCCGGGATCAAGCTCTGTCGTATAGGTCTGTACCGCATCTTCTAATTGATAATCTTCTTGATAGATATATTTTTGTTTTTGGTTTTTCCTCCAATGATCGATCAAAACGTGGTTCGCTATTTTAAATAAAAAAGCACGCTGCTCTTGGACAGGAGTTTGTTCTTTTCGATTTAGCCATAGTGTAAACACATCTTGAGACAAATCATCCGCATCATGGTGATTACCCGTACGTTTTTGGAAAAAACGTACAAGCTGACCATAGGTTGATTGGTAGGCACAACTGATTTTTTGTGCTAATGATTTATCGCTAGTCATAGTCTCTGGTGTCTAAAAAAGAGTGAAATAATAAGCTCTTACTGCTTCTAATAAGGAATTTTTATAATCAATATTTAGCTAATTTTTTATTGTATTATTAATAATAAGCAATATCATTTGTGTTTGTATTATGCCTATAATTCATTAGAAAGAAAATCAGAGGCAAGAATTATGAGTAGTATGTCGGCGACTTTTCCACGCCGTTGGTCCTTTTCTATTGGTGGGTTAACTGCCAGTATTGTGTTTCATGTCACCTTGGTTGTTGTTGCTATAGGTTGGATAACGACGAAAGATGAGCAATATGCGGTTTTACCTCCAGCAATGACGATGCAAGTGGGGCTTTATCAATTGGCAAAAGCAGAGCCCAAAGAGGTTCCTGTTGGGCCTGAACAGGTGATGTCAGTTCCAGAAGCTGCCGAGCCAGAGCCGATGAAAGAGCAACTTGATGTGCCTAAAATGCCTGTAGTCGAACAGGGAACTTATGAGCGAGTTGCGGAAAAGCCAAAGGTGAAACCCGTGGTTAAGCCTAAGCCTGTCGTGGTAAAAGTGCCTGATGATCTTCCCGTTTCTCAAGCGCCAGCAGATACCACAACCGCCCCGTTATCGGGTGAGAACGCGACCAGTAGTGCTGATTTTACCAGTACCGCTTCATCATCTCGCAGTGGCCAAATGGGGTGGGAAAGTTTAGTCCATAGCCATATTGATATGTATAAACGTTACCCTCGTGCAGCATTACGTTTTAAAGCGACAGGAGTGACACAAGTTGAAATTTCGCTCAATGCAAAAGGTGAGTTATTAGATGTGAGTATACAAACCTCGTCTGGTAATCGTATCCTTGATAAAGAAGCGATTAATACTATTAAACGGGCATCGCCATTTCCGGCACCTGAAAGCCACCGTTTAGTTAACGGCTCTTTTTCATTTATTGCGCCCTTGAGCTTTGACTATCGGCAAAGTAGTTAATATCGTCATTGAATAGTGTAAGCCAATAAAACGTAAAGAGAGAGAATAAAAAAGCAGAGGGTGAGCTCTGCTTTTTTGCGTTCAGCTAAATAATGATTACTTAGTGATGCGTTTATATTTCATGCGACGAGGTTGGATAGCTTCGTTACCTAATGTCCGTTTTTTATACTCTTCATATTCAGTAAAGTTACCTTCAAAGAATTCGACTTTACCTTCATCTTGATAATCGATGATATGAGTGGCGATACGGTCTAGGAACCAACGGTCATGGGAAATGACCATAGCACAACCTGGGAATTCTAATAGCGCATTTTCCAAGGCGCGTAGCGTTTCAACATCCAGATCATTGGTCGGTTCATCGAGCAGCAACATATTGCCGCCGACTTGGAGAAGTTTCGCAAGGTGTAAACGTCCACGCTCACCTCCGGACAGTTCGCCAACGCGTTTACCTTGGTCAACGCCTTTAAAGTTAAAGCGGCCCACATAAGCGCGACTTGGGATTTCAAAGTTACCAATGCGCATAATATCTTGACCACCAGAAACTTCTTCCCAAACCGTTTTGCTGTCATCCATACTATCGCGGAACTGATCAACAGAGGCCAGTTTCACCGTCTCCCCTAAAGTCACGGTTCCTGAATCAGGTTGTTCTTGACCTGAGATCATACGGAACAGCGTTGATTTACCGGCACCATTTGGACCGATAATACCGACGATAGCGCCTTTAGGAATGGAGAAACTTAAATCATCAATCAGAACGCGATCACCATAAGATTTAGTGAGGTGACTCACTTCTAGCACTTTATCCCCTAAACGAGGTCCAGGTGGAATAAATAGCTCACTGGTTTCATTACGTTTTTGATAATCAACGCTATTGAGTTCTTCAAAGCGAGCAAGACGAGCTTTACCTTTAGCCTGACGACCTTTAGGATTTTGGCGGATCCACTCAAGTTCTTTTTGAATCGATTTATGGCGAGCGGCTTCAGTGGCTGCTTCTTGTTCAAGACGCGCATCTTTTTGCTCTAACCAAGAGGAGTAGTTACCTTCCCACGGAATACCTTCACCGCGGTCAAGTTCTAAGATCCATCCTGCGACATTATCAAGGAAGTAACGGTCGTGGGTAATCGCCACAACAGTGCCTTCATAATCATGTAAGAAGCGTTCTAACCAAGCAACAGACTCAGCATCCAAGTGGTTAGTCGGTTCATCTAACAACAGCATATCTGGCTTTTCTAACAGTAAACGGCAGATAGCCACACGGCGACGTTCACCACCAGAAAGATGTTCAATTTTGGCATCCCAATCTGGTAAACGTAGTGCTTCTGCTGCACGCTCTAATTGGTTATCAAGATTATGACCATCGTGAGATTGAATAATCGCTTCTAGTTGACCTTGCTCTTTTGCCAGTTGGTCAAAATCAGCATCAGGATCAGCATAAGCTGCATACACTTCATCAAGACGATTGAGTGCATTTTTGACTTCGCTTACCGCTTCTTCAACGGCTTCACGCACTGTTTGTTGTGGGTTTAATTTTGGCTCTTGTGGCAAGTAGCCAATTTTTAGACCCGGTTGTGGACGTGCTTCACCTTCGATATCGGTATCGATACCGGCCATGATACGCAGTAAGGTTGATTTACCGGCACCATTTAGACCAAGCACACCAATTTTCGCGCCCGGAAAGAAGCTGAGTGAGATGTTTTTAAGGATATGTCGCTTAGGGGGAACAACTTTCCCGACACGCAACATACTATAAACGTATTGAGCCACTATAATTACCCTTTGATTATAAAAGAGATTTTATCTGAAGTGTCAGTTTTTGCGTTAAACACAAAAAAATGTAAATAAGCAATGAATATATGACACCTAAATGAACAATAGTAAAGTCAATGTCAGTATTTTGCCAAAGACCCGAAAACGATGAAAGTCGCCAGTATACCCGATTTATAAAAGAAAACCTTAGGTAAAAGAGAGGTTTTTATCATCCTTGAGTGCTTGTTAGAAAAGTGAGGAAAATTTCATTTAAAGAGGGAACTAACATTGTTAATGATTATCATATTAGCTAATGTATTTATTCTTTGGATGTTTAAATTTGAGGTGGGAGAGGTAACGTGGTTAAGCAAAAGTGGTCCTTCGTCTTGGCAATTAGTACATTGTGTTTCTCTGCGTGGGCACAAGCAGATTCATTAAGTGAACAACGAACACGTTACCAAGAAATTAAAGCAGCTTGGGATGCTAAAGATACAGCACAAGTTGAAAAATTATTACCGACATTACAAGATTATCCTCTTTATCCCTATCTTGAATATCGCCAAATTACCGACAATCTTGATGTGGTCGCTCCGGCTGTGGTGACTGAATTTGTCGAAAAATATCCAACTTTGCCACCCGCGAAAGCACTACCTTCTTTGTTTGTTAATGAATTAGCAAAACGTCAAGAGTGGCAAAACTTACTGACTTTTAGTCCTAATCCTCCTAAGCCTAAAGCAGCAAGGTGTAACTACTATTATGCTAAATGGGCGACAGGGGATAAACAAACGGCGTGGGTTGGTGCAAAAGAAGCGTGGTTAAACGGTACTTCTATGCCTTCAAGCTGTGATCCGCTATTTGATGAGTGGCAAAAAGCAGGAAATTTAAGCATTGAATTAGTGTTAGAGCGGATTAATTTAGCAATAAAAAGTGGTAATACTGGGTTAGCAACTTATTTAGCTAAGCGATTGCCGATGGATTATCAAACGATTAACGATGCCATTGTTGAACTACAAGATCACCCTAATCTGGTTGCTCGTTATGCCACACAACTTTCACCAACAGATTTTACGCGTAATATTGTACAAGCCGCATTTTCACGTTGGGCGCGAAAAGATGCCGATAGTGCAAGAGCACAGCTTGATAGTATTGCCAGAGCTCAAAAAATGACGACAGCTGAACGCCAATTAATGCGTGATACGGTCGCTTGGCAATATATGCCATATGCCACACCAGAGCAGGCTAAATGGCGTGATAGTGTGATACAAGATACCGCTTCAGATACCCTGCGTGAGCGTCGTGTGCGTTTAGCGTTAAGCCAAAATCAGCCCGCAGAATTAGCTTTATGGTTAGAAAGATTATCACCTGAAAGTAAAAATAAAGAGGAGTGGCGTTATTGGCGAGCGATGGTGTTGCAATCGCAAGGTAAAAACAGTGAAGCACAAGCGCTTTTACAAGAACTAACACAACATCGCGGTTTTTATCCTATGGTGGCGGCTGAAAAGCTAGGTAAACCTTATGTTATGGTAATAGACAAAGCGCCAAGTGTTTCACCCACAATTCCACAGCAACCTGAAGTGCAACGAGTACGCGAATTAATGTATTGGCAAATGGATAATTTAGCGCGTACTGAGTGGGCAAATTATGTTGCCACCCAGCCTGCTACCACACAATCTCAACTAGCGCGTTATGCTTTTGAGCAACAATGGGCTGACTTAGCAGTACAAGCAACGATTACTGGTAAAATGTGGAACCATTTAGAAGAGCGCTTCCCACTTGCATGGCAAAATGAATTTGAACGATATACGAAAGATAAAGCGATAGATCGCAATTATGCGATGGCGATCGCTCGCCAAGAAAGTGCATGGAACCCACAAGCTCGCTCTTCAGCAGGGGCAACGGGTCTTATGCAAGTGATGCCGAAAACCGCAGAGTTCACGGTAAAACAAGCAGGTATTACCGGGTATGCAAGTAGTGCGCAACTGACAGATCCGGTTAAAAATATTGAAATTGGTACCGCTTATCTTGATTCTGTTTATCAGCGTTTTAATCAAAACCGTATTTTATCTAGTGCAGCCTATAATGCAGGTCCTGCACGGGTTGACCGTTGGTTATCTGATGCTAATAACCAACTAGATGCTATTGCTTTTATTGAGAGTATTCCATTCGCAGAAACGCGCGGTTATGTCAAAAATGTACTCTCATTTGCGGTATTTTATAGCTATTTTGCCGGAGAGCAACAACCGGTATTAACTCAAACTGAGTGGAATAGTCGTTATTAATGAGATAATTAAGCGATTTATTAATGGAACCTCTTTGTTACAGGATAAAATATGCTATAGTTTGTACTAGTTTATGAGTGTGGCTAGAAGAGGTTCCCACTATGCTAGATCCTGCATTATCACCAGAGGAGAATGAACACTGGGTACGTTTTGTTGAGTTATTACGCCAAGCGTTTGAACAGGGAGTTGAATTTCCTGTTTTACAACTTTTAATGACACCGGATGAGCGCAGTGCATTAGCAACAAGAGTGCGTATTGTTCAAGAATTAATGCGTGGGGAATTAAGTCAGCGAGAGCTAAAAGAGCTATTAGGGGTTGGCATCGCCACTATTACCAGAGGTTCTAATAGCTTAAAAACAGCACCCCATGATGTGAAATTATGGCTTGAAAAAGAGCTTATGATAAAAAAATAATTGCCTATTCGTTAGAAATAAAAATGCCATTTAATCAGTTGGTTAAATGGCATTTTTCTAAAATAGCGACAAGAGGACTATTTAATCACTCATTCATCATCTTTTTTGTTAAGTTGTTTATAAATATCATGAGTGACGGGGACTAAAGCTAATACAATCGCTTGTTGGTAAACAGAAGTGCGACTTAATAAACCATCAGTAAAATAACCAATAGCGCCACCTTTTTGCTTAATATTATCAATCTTGGTTAAAAATGCCATTTCATCGCCAAGTTCACGACCTTCACGAACACCTTTTAAGATCTGTTCCGGTAGCATTAAACTGGCTGAGCGAGATTCACCGCGAATTTGCTCGTGTTCGATAACAATCCAAGCAAAAGTCATATCGTCTTCAATACCCGCTTCAACACCTACCCAAAAGTCAGCTTCTGGACGTACTTGTCTTGCGGCCATCACACGTTGGCGTGCGCCAGTTCTCGTTTCTGTATTTCCAATAGGTTGCTGTGGAACGCGGCTATCGACATTAATATCTTCAATATCAAAGGTATCTTTACCGAACACTTGCTCAAAGGCGAGTTTGATCGCGTTGATTTTTGCTGGATTCGTAGTGGCTGCAATGACATGATACATAATGAGTTAATCATCCTTTGAAAAATTAGAGCAGTATAACGGAAAAAATGTATGTTACAGGTCTATCTTGTTCGCCACGGTGAAACTGAGTGGAACGTGGCGAGACGTATACAAGGGCAATCTGATAGCCCACTAACAGCAATGGGTGTGCGACAGGCACAACAAGTTGCTGAAAGAGTAAAATCAGCAGGTATTACCCACATAATTTCTAGTGATCTTGGCCGGACTTGTCAGACGGCAGAGATTATTGCACAAGCTTGTCGCTGTGACGTAATCACGGATCCCCGTTTGCGTGAACTTGATATGGGCGTTCTTGAACAGCGAGAGATCGCCACATTAAATACACAAGAAGAAGCTTGGCGCAAGAGTTTAATTGATGGTACACCTGATGGACGAATTCCCCAAGGAGAATCCATGGTGGAATTAGCTAATCGTATGCAGGCTGCTTTAAACAGTTGCTTGGCGTTACCAGAGCATAGCCGTCCTTTACTGGTGAGTCACGGTATTGCATTAGGTTGCCTGCTAAGTACTGTGTTAGGCCTACCTGCTTACGCTGAACGACGTTTAAGACTACGTAACTGTTCAATTTCACGAGTAGACTATCAAAACAGTCCTTGGCTCGCTAATGGATGGGTAATCGAAACAGCAGGGGATGTGAGTCATCTTACTGATATCGCTCTTGATGAAGTACAGCGCTAATGACAATAACAGACTCTCTTTGCTGTAAAAGAGAGTCTTATTGTTAGGCCATTTCGCGTTTAATGGGAATATAATACTCAAAACGCTTAATATGATCTTGTGGCTCGGCGGTCATCACATTGTCATAGTGCACTTCTTTAAGATAATACTTTTCAATATCATGTCCTTTACGGCGAGTAAGCCCCATGGTTGGCAAGCAAACACCATAAATTAAGAATAAAAATTCCTGCATGGCACCTCGTTTGGCCTCTCCCTCGAAGTCAAAGCGAATATAATCGCCAGCCTCTAATATGACTTCATAAGCAGTATCATCTTCTACAAAACTCGCATAAGCAGGCTCAACGGCGGTGGTGTAGATAACGCGCTGTTCATCTTCATGCTCATCACTGTGTTGTGTATGGTGCAAACCATAAACCTCATGGGGGATAGTGTTTACCTTAGTAATATAATTTTGCCAAAATGTCTGACGCATATCGGAACAAGCATTGGCCCATTGTTCTAGTGTATGGCTACAAGTTTGTTCAATACCAATCAATTTTATCTCCGGTAATTGCACATATTCCCATTTAGGCAAAGGCTGAGGATCTAATTTTATTGGAGGACAAATACCTACAGCACACCACTCATCAGAACGGCGATATAGGGCTGGAGTTCTATCAAACTGCTTTTTAAAGGCGCGAGTAAATGTTTGTTGAGAATCAAAACGATATTGTAAAGCGATATCTAAGATAGGACGACTTGTTAAACGCAATGCCACAGCCGCGCGAGATAGACGCCTCGAACGAATATAAGAACCAATCGCCTGCCCTGTTACTTCTTTAAACATGCGTTGTAGGTGCCACTTAGAGTAACCCGCTTTAGTTGCGACATTATCGAGGGATAGTGGCTGATCCAGATTATTGTCAAGCCAGGCGAGTAAATCACGTATGATGTTGGTTTGATCCATACATCTCCCTTAGTCATATTCGTTTATTTATGCTGTAGATGGTAAATAGCCTGAACGTCTATAACAAGTTATATTGTTAGATAAAGATGAAATATAGTCTTTTTCAATGAGTCATGTATACAAATTATTCTACCAGTTAACAAAAGTTTGCTTTATCCTAGACAAAATCATTCTTTCTTCTTTTTATGGAATAAATTTAATATGTTTAATTTCAAAAAGATACTCGCACTTTCTATCTTGCTTCCTATGTCAATAATGGTGAAAGCTGAAGAAATTGGTTATGTCGATACGGTTTTTAAGTTTTTTGGTGCCAATCATAAAATTGTCATTGAAGCTTTTGATGATCCTGAAGTCAAAAATGTCACTTGCTATTTAAGCCGTGCTAAAACAGGGGGCATTTCCGGTAGTTTAGGGCTTGCTGAAGATACCGCCGATGCAGCTATTTCTTGCCAACAAGTAGGGCCAATCGAATTAAGCGAAAAAGTCTTAAAAGGTAAAAATCGTGGTGATGTTGTTTTTCAAAAAAGAACGTCACTAGTCTTTAAAAAGCTACAAGTGGTGCGTTTTTACGATAAAAACCGCCATGCACTGATATATCTTACTTACTCTGATAAGGTTATCGATGGCTCACCGAAAAATGCCATTAGTGCAGTACCCATCATGCCATGGAAAGAGTAATTTTTTTAATTAATTAACAAAATTAATAAGATTAAGTGTAAGAAATTTTTTTAGTTGATAAATTAGTTTCTATTTAAAATAGTCGCTAAGATCAATTTTTATCTTTTATGCTTTAATAAAGAAAAACCCCGAAACTGAAATCCGGGGTTTTTAGCATTATTTTTTACTAGGGTAACACTGATATCACTCGTCTAAATCACCACAGAAACGATAACCTTCACCATGGATAGTAGCGATAATCTCAGGTGTATCAGGGGTTGATTCAAAGTGTTTACGAATACGACGAATGGTAACGTCTACAGTACGATCATGAGGTTTTAATTCACGACCCGTCATTTTTTTCAGTAATTCTGCACGAGTTTGGATTTTTCCTGGGTTTTCGCAGAAATGTAACATCGCACGAAACTCACTACGAGGTAATTTATACTGTTCACCTGTAGGGCTAATAAGAGAGCGACTATTAATATCTAGCTCCCAACCATTAAATTTATAGCTTTCAACTAAACGACGCTCTTCTGTGCCATTCGCTAAATTCATAGTGCGTGACAATAAGTTACGAGCACGGATAGTTAATTCACGAGGATTAAATGGTTTAGTGATGTAATCATCGGCACCAATTTCAAGGCCTAAGATTTTATCAACTTCATT
Source organism: Proteus sp. MB838 (assembly GCF_054767435.1). Classification (NCBI taxonomy): domain Bacteria; kingdom Pseudomonadati; phylum Pseudomonadota; class Gammaproteobacteria; order Enterobacterales; family Morganellaceae; genus Proteus; species Proteus sp. MB838. The sequence continues at coordinate 1,724 of NZ_BAABMO010000021.1, read as the reverse complement.
ATCACGACCTGTTAGGAACATTAATGCAACACTTACCTGTTCACGTAATTCACGGGCTAATAGAAGACCGTTTTTACCAGGAAGATTAATATCCATAATAACCAGATTGATATCATGGTCGGACAGAATATTATGCATCTCGTTGCCATCAGTGGCTTCGTGTACGATATACCCTTCAGCTTCGAATATGCTTTTCAGGGTATTACGAGTAACTACTTCATCTTCAACAATCAGAATGTGCGGGGTTTGCATATTTGCTACCTAAAATTACCAAAAATAGAAAAAGGATATCTGTGTGTAACTTCTGTGTGTGCAAGGTGTGTGGTTATTCATTTTTGTTATTAGCACGCCAAAATTAGACCCAGATGAAAATTCGATAAATAACCATCACGTTATTAATTACAAACATGACCTATTTTACTGACAATGGACGTTAAAATCAGAATGTAAAATGCCCATAGTCTATTAACAGCAATATAACACCTGTTGTATTAAATACCATCTAAAAAGCTAACTTTTGTTGACACATATCAAAATCAAGATAACAGCTTAACCTTGATTTCAATAGTTAACTATATAATTTGATTTATGTAATGCAAAAGAAAAATATATGTTAAATATAGTGAGATTTTATCTTTTTACCAGTTTTGTTACAAAAAAAGAAGTGAAATAAAATACCTTATTATTTGTAAAAGTACAAATGTCTAAGTAACTCTTAAATGGTAGCGTTATTTTCTGTAACTCCCCCTTATTAGTAGTAATATGTATACTACAATATAAGTAATGCTCGAATAAATTTTATTTAAATTGTAGGTAAATTGAGGCAATAGAAAAGAAAAAATTTGACATCTCTCTCGCTTTGCTTTAACCAGTATAGGGTCAAACTAATTTTGAGACAGACAGGATTGTTATGCGTACTTACAGCCCAGTGACTATGAATACAATTATTACCACCACCACCACCGGAATTTTATATTGCGGGGCGGGCTGTCGCATATAAAAAACAAAAAACGAAAAAGCCCGCATTGAGAAATGCGGGCTTTTTTTTGGCGAAAAATCAGGAGAGCTGTATGCGAGTGTTAAAATTTGGGGGAACTTCAGTTGCCAATGCAGAAAGGGTGCTGAATGTTGCTGATATCGCTGAGAAAAAACGAGAGCAGGGACAAGTCGCTCTGGTATTATCAGCACCTGCCAAGATAACGAATTACTTGGTGGCAATGATTGAAAAAACGGCAGAAGGAGAAGAACCTCTCACTCAAGTACGAGAAGCAGAGCAAATCTTCGCTAATCTATTGCAAGGTTTACGAGAAAATCAACCTGGTTTTGATTACCAAGGCTTAAAAGACAAAGTTGAGCGTGAGTTTGCTGAGATTAAACATATCCTGCATGGTATCTCCCTATTAGGGCAATGTCCTGATAGCATCAATGCTGCGATGATTTGTCGTGGTGAAAAGCTTTCGATTGCCATTATGGAGTCGGTGTTACAAGCTAGAGGATATAACGTTACCGTCATTGATCCGGTTAAAAATCTCCTTGCTCAAGGTCATTATCTCGAATCGACAGTGGATATTCCTGAATCAACTCGCCGTATTTCCGCTCTTAATATTCCGAAAGATCATATGATCTTGATGGCAGGTTTCACTGCCGGTAATGAAAAAAATGAGCTTGTGGTTCTCGGTCGTAATGGCTCAGATTATTCAGCCGCCGTATTAGCCGCGTGTTTA
>NZ_BAABMO010000020.1:0-68368 GCF_054767435.1 Proteus sp. MB838 | reverse complement strand
ACCATATAGATTATAATAATTTCCATTTAATAAATTGGAAATAAATAAAAATATATTAGCTTTATTTTATTAACACTCTTGGCAATATAAATATTTTATTTAAAATAAGATTATTATAAAAATTATTCTATTCTTATCTGGTTTAACCTCGTTTTTATACCAGATAAGTAGCAACACAACAAAAATATATCAATAAAGTGGGCGTACTATGAAAAGCATGTTTACGACTCGAGAGCTCCCTGACGTAGATCGGTTTTCCGTATTCAGGGATACCATAAAAGACCGCTTTTTATCGTCTTATGAATGCAATGAAGTCGAATTACCGCCTCATTCTCGATTTTATGCCAACATTGTCGAGCAGAAGGTGGCTGATATTCGCTTTATTCAGCTAGAATCTAACGGTCATTGGGCAAGTAGCCGTCCTTTAAGAAACAAATTGAGTCTAGAAGAGCATTTTCAAATAGAACTCCAACGCTCAGGTACAAGTCATCTGACTCAAGATGGCAGAACGGCCTTTCTACGACAAGGCGATTTCTGTATTTTTGATATGGCAAGACCCGTTTCTTGGTCGTTCGATAACGACTATTCGTTATTTAAGCTTTTGATCCCAAGAGAAAAATTGGCACCACGTTTAGGTAATACACAGAACCTAACAGCAAGAGCAATACGAGGTAATAGTATTACAGGCTCCCTCGTTTATAGCTTTGTGATGCGTTATATCCCTTTCTTAGATTCTATGCCCACTCAACATGCTCAGCAACTAGCTGATATTTTATTGAATTTAATTACGTCAGCTTTCAGTGAATACAGTATTGCAACTCCACCTCAAAGCTTAGGAAGATCAACACTGTTTTATTTTGCTCAACACTATCTTGAGCAACATCTGTCTGATCCAGATCTCAGCGTGAATGAATGTGCAAATGCTTGTGGGATCTCCGTGCGCTATTTACAGATGTTATTTAAAGAACAAAATACATCTGTACTTCGTTGGATCTACCAAAAACGTCTTGAGAATTATAAAACGGCTTTAGTAAATCCTCTTTTAGCAGAGAAAAATATTACACAATTAGCTTATGAATGTGGATTTAGCGATATTTCTAATTTAAGTCGAAAATTTAAATCTGAATTTTTTATGACCCCATCAGAGTATCGGAAAATACATTCATTAAGATAAATAAACTTATTATCTCCCCCTCTAGTTAAATTTTTGGAGGTTATTCTAGAAGGGGGATAAAAGTTATCATATCAGCCGTAACGAAACTCAATCCCTAATGTGCCACACGGATATTCCCATTTTTTTAAAATCGTTTCGCCACATAAAATACGGCAAGTACCACACTCTAAACATCCGGCATAATCAAAAAGATATTGCCCTTTTTCATCTTTCTTATATAAACCAGCAGGGCAGGCTTTCATTAAGATTTCAAATTGAGCCGGATCAATATCATCCTTTAAGACGATATGTGGATTTTCTTCATCCACATTAAATTTATTGACCCCTAATTTAACGTCTACGTTTACCTGACTCATAAAGAACGTACCCCCTTAAATCCATCTTTAATTAAGTTCATCACACCGACTTTCTTAACCTGAGACAGTATTTTCTTACGCACTGGTTTTTCTGGACCATTAATCACGAATAAGTCATGCATGACATTGGCCGCCATTTGCGGATAATCCGTAAAGAATCTTGTATTATCGAGGAAAGAAGGTAAATCTTTGTATAACTTCATATCTTTTATGACGAAACTATCATTTAATAAAGATTGATAGCAACTTAGTTCTTTCTGGCTATAGCTGTTTTGCTCTTTCGCCATTAATACCGCTTTTGCAGCCGCTTCACCTGAAGCAATGGCTAAATCCATTCCTCTTACGGTATAGCCAACGTTAAGGCAAAATCCAGCAGCATCTCCCGCAACTAGTACACCATCTTTGACTAACTCAGACACCATATTCATACCCCCTTCAGGTACCATATGTGCTGAATATTCTAATAATTTTCCGTCTTTGATAAGTGGAGCAACAACCGGATGTTGTTTAAAATCTTCTAATAATTGAGGAACCGTTTTTTCGAATTTGTCGACATTATGTAGTCCCAATACAAGACCTAAAGAAACTGTATTTTTATTGGTATATAAAAATCCACCACCTAAATACCCACCTGAAGGTGCGCCAGCAAAAAGCCAAGCTAAACCTTCATCATTAGTACAACCAAATCGGTCTTCCATTTGTTGTGGTGTAAACTCGAGTAGCTCTTTAACGCCCACAGCTACGGTGTGAGGATCCACCTTTTGTGTCATACCTAATTGCTTTGCTAACAGTGAATTCACACCATCTGCTAAGATCACCACATGAGCTTCAATTTCATCATCACCCGCTTTAACACCACAAACTTTTCCGTCTTTCACTAACACTTCATCAACGCGAACACCGGTGATCACTTGTGCGCCTGCGTCTTCTGCTTTCTCCATTAGCCATTGATCAAAAGAAGAACGTAATACGGTATAAGAGCGAGCGGCTTCCTCTTCTTGTTGAGTATGCTGATAATCTAAAGTGACCCCATCTGTTTCCGTTAGCATGGAAATTTTTTCACGCATTACAAGGCGCTCAACTGGCGCTTCTTGAGCAAAATTGGGAATGATTTTTTCAAGACTGTGCGCGTATAAACGTCCCCCCGTCATATTTTTACTGCCAGCGAAATTACCTCGCTCTACAACTAAAACATCACACCCTGCTTGTGCTAATACATAGGCAGCAGTACCACCAGCAAGTCCACCACCCACAATAATGGCGTCAAAAATATCGTCTGACATACTTTCCTATCCTTTTATTATGTGTGGTCGCTTAGTACATTATCACTAAGCGACCTACGGTGATTAGTCGCCGAGCTTCGCGGTTAATGCAGGTAACACTTTGTAGAGGTCGCCAACAATACCGTAATCTACCATATTGAAAATAGGGGCATTTTTATCTTTGTTGATCCCAACAATGATTTTTGCTCTATCCACACCCACCATATGCTGGATTTGCCCTGAAATACCGACAGCGACATAAACATCTGCACCTAAGGTCACCCCTGAAACACCAATGTAGCGATCGTGTTCCATCCAGCCTTCACCTTCAGCAATTGGACGAGAACAACCCACTTCGCCTTGGAGGGCTTTCGCTAATGCTGACGCTAATGCAATATCATCAGCCTTACCAAAACCGCGTCCGACACCCACAACACAATGCGCTTTACCTAAATCAACAGTACTACCTTGTTTTGGCTTACGTGCTAATACTTTTAATGTATGTGCGGGAGCGATAAAGATACTTTGCACCACTTGTGCATTGGGTGCATCTTTAATGGCTTCCACATCTAATGCACTGCCCACAGTAGCAATAGCATAAGGTGAACGAATTTCTGCTTTCGCATGCGCTAAACCACCGTAGACTTGATGTGTGGCAATCATAGTATTATTTTCAATAGCAAGACTTAAAGCATCGCTGACAACACCAGCTTTTAAAATCACACCAAGACGAGCCGCAATCGCTTTTGCGCGTTTTGATGCAGCAAGTAAAACCAATGCATTTGCCCCCGCTTCTTTAATAATTTCGGCAAAAGAAGCTGCATAATCTTCAGCAATCACACCGTCTTGCGGGGCAAAACAATAAACACAGTCAGCTCCTAAGTTGACACATTCGCGCGTGCTTTCATCATCACCAATAAACAGCACATTAACCTTTTCACCAAGGTCACGAGCAAACGCAATCAGCTTTGCTAAATCATCCGCTTTTTCGGCATAAACAAAGGTAGTAGGTAGTAAACTAGCCATTTTTAATCTCCTTATTGATTAACCGCTTGGCGTAAATGTTCAGCAAAAGTGGCAATATTTTCATCTGAATCACCGTCTAAAATAATCCCAAGGCGATCAGACTGCTCAGGGGCACTCACTTGTGTTTGCACAACCGTCAGAGCAGAAATATCAACACCGATATCGCCTAATCCCAGTTTTTCGACCGGCTTTTTATTCGCCGCTAAAATCGCTTTCATTGAAGGGAGTTTTGGGGTGTTAATGCTTGAAGTGACACACACAATGGCAGGTAATGTCAGTTCAAGTTCTTCTGTGATATTTTCTAAATCACGCTCAACAATAATTTTGTCACCTTCAACAGTGATTTTGTTTACGGCGTTTACACAAGGTAGACCTAAATATTCACCTACCGCTAAACCCGTTTGTTGAGCGTATAAATCGCCAGAACCTTCACCGAAAACCAATAAATCAAAACCCACTTTCTGTGCTGCTTGCGCAATAATATTGGCAGTATCCATTGAATAAAGCGCATGACATGCATCATCCGCCACCAGAGTTAATGCATCAGGACCACGCGATAAAATATCTTTTTTAATTTTCGCGTTTTCAACCATGGCACGTGTTCCTACACTTAATGCAGTGACTGTGCTATCGCCAAGGGTAGAGGCAATTTCTACGGCGGTTTCAATTGCATTCAAGTCATACAAACTAATTTTTAAACCCGCATTATCGGTTGCGAGTGTACGATCAGGCCGTGTTGTGATGTCTTGTTCGTCATGAACAACCTTACAGCAGGCAATAAGTTTCATAATTCACATTCTCCGTTTTGCACAATGCAACAAATTAATCTCATTACGCTAAAATATGCTTAGCGATGACCATACGTTGTACTTCATTTGTGCCTTCAAAAATCTCAGTGAGTTTTGCTTCACGCATTAAACGTTCAACAGGATAGGATTTGGTGTAACCCATACCGCCATGTAATTGGACGGCTTTTTGAGTCACATAAGTGGCAGCTTCTGCGGCATAAAGTTTGGCTTGAGCAGATTCACGCGTGTAAGGAAGACCCGCCATTTTGGCGGCAGCAGCGCGATAAACCAGCATACGGGCGCAATCAACACGCGTTGCCATATCCACTAATACCCATTGAATACCTTGATTAGCTGCAATGGGTTTACCAAATTGAATACGCTCTTTGGTGTAAGCAATCGTGGCATCTAAGGCACTTTGTGCGATCCCTAATGCAAGTGCAGAACAACTTAAACGCCCGCCATCTAAGGTTTCCATTGCGATATTAAAGCCTTTACCTTCTTTACCTAGCATTGCACTAGCAGGAACAACACAATCACTGAAACTCACAGAGCAAGTTTCAGAGCCATTCATCCCCATTTTGTCTTCAGGTAAACCAATGCTAATACCTGGGTTATCACGCTCAACTAAGAATGCCGTGATCCCTTTTACGCCTTTGCTTTTATTTGTCATGGCAAACACGATAAAGAAAGCACCCTGAGGTGCCGCCGTGATCCACAGTTTAGAACCATTGATCACATAGTTATCACCTTGGCGAACGGCTGTTGTCTCTTGAGCCGCTGCATCACAACCCGCACTAGGTTCTGACAAACAGAAACACCCTAATTTTTCACCCGAAACCACCCCCGGCAAAATACGTGCTTTAGTCTCTTCATCAGCATATTTTTGAATAATGGGTCCGGTTAAAGAACATTGTGATCCCATGATCATTGCGTGAGAGGCACTCACTTTTGCCATCTCTTCGGTGGCTAATACATAACTAATAGCATCTGCTTCTGTACCGCCATAAGTTTCATCAATATTGAAACCAAAGAGTCCTAATTCAGCCATAGGTGCAATACTTTCACTTGGAAAGCGGTGCTCTTTATCAATTGCACCTGCAATTGGTTTGATGTCGTTTTCAACGAACTCTCTGACCGTATCGCGGATCAGGACTTGCTCTTCTGTTAGCTGAAAATCCATGTTTATTTTCCTCTGAGAATATTTAGGGTTATCTCTACGGTGTGCGATTTCACGTTTGTCGTCTTATCGCACGCATTAATGGGTTAACGTTATTTCTACATCGTCGCGATAGATGCAGGTAAAAAGGTGTACAGCAGCAACATAAACATCATGGCTAACAGTGGGATAGCGAGGGTTAATGTCCCCACAGGACCGTATCCCTCTTTATGGCTGACACCACAGACGCTAAAGACAGTAATAATCAATCCGTTAAATGGCGGTGTTGTACTCATAGATGCCATTGTGGCGACACGGTGTAATGAACCTTGATCAACCACGGTGGCAGGGAACATCGCAGCAATCATTGGCATGGCGATACTTAACGCCCCAGAGCCTGAACCACTGATAAACACCAGAGCACCGACGGAAATCGCCGTGACGACAAGGGGATTAAGTCCCGATTGCGCAATCGCTTGGAATGATTCTTTGAACGCAGGTAATGTCATGACTAACGCACCAAATCCGACAATCACCGCGGTATTAAAGAGGGAGGTCACCCCTTCCATTGTCCCTGCGGCTAAATTAGGGACGAGTTTTTTCCAATCGAGATAACGCAAGTACACAAGCAAGGCGGCAATAATGGCGCAGAACAGCGCAATAGCCGGATCCCATTTCAGGATATTCAGCACGACAAGCAGAATAAGCATCGGCAGTAATGCAACGAGCACATTAGGTAATTGACGATCTTTTTTACCTTCCTCTGCTTTCGCTGTTTTTTCGTCTTCAACCCAGCCTTCACCTTTTGCTTTTACACGCTTAAATAACCAAGTGAGATAAATAATCACTAAAGTGACTTGAAACAACGCGGTCAACATACCCGGTACTAAACCCGCTGTTGCTGAGGTACCTAAGAATTTCATTGGGATAAGATTTTGGATCTGAGGCGATCCTGGCATTATCATCACAAAGGTACCCGCACCTGCAAAATAGACAGCCGGAATAAGTCTGCGAGGAAGATTCGCTTTGCGGAATAAACTCACCATCATTGAATAAACGGTAAACAGTGCAACAAACACTGAAACACCGCCGTAGGCTAAAATGGCACAAGCCGCAACTAATGAAGGAATAACGGCTCTTTCACCAAATTTACCAATAATAAAAGAGGCAACACTATCAGCCGCGCCACTGATAGCGGTTAATTTGCCAAAAATCGCACCAAGTACGAAAATGAAGAAGAAGCTACCGAAATAACCACCTAATCCGCCGGTATACACTTGCAATAGTGCATCGACAGGATTAAGCATATCTGGTGATACAAGCCATGCGGTCACAGCAAGAAACAGGCTGGTGGTAAAGACAGAAATAAAAATATGTATGCCTTTCATACACATAATCATTAATATCGCAAGCCCGATGATTAAACAAATAATACCCATGATTGCCCCACTTATAGGTGTTAGGGTTCAATTGACCTGCGTAAAGCACACAGGCCTTTTGTGACTATTAATTAACGTTGTTAAGCAGAAAGCACATCTGCAAAAGTTTGCAGCGCCGTTCTTGCCTGCTCATATGTTTTAGTTTGCTGATCAATTTCGATAATGATGGAAGGAATACCTTCTCTATCGAGGAATTTCTTCACAATAGGGGCATCAAATTCTTCAGGATCGCAAAACTTCGTCAGCAAATAGACGACACCATCAGCGCCTGTGTTTTTCACCATATCGGCAATTAAACGACCACGTTTTTTCTCTGGGTCATACAGCAATGAGCACCCTTCTAGCTGGGCCATTTGCTCTGCCATCGCTTCATAAGGTGAGTTATTTTCAGGAATGTCTTGGCGAAACTGACGAGATTCATGCGCGACTTCATCCGCTACAATCGCCATTTTGTTATCAGCCAAAATTTGTAGAATAGAAGGGCTATCGGCAATAATGCCTGTGACAACAATCTTGTGCCCTTTCCAAGGTTCTGGAGACAAGGTTTTGCATTGTGTGACAATAGCTTCAACAGCTTTTGTATGTTCAACGACATCCATAAGATAGCCACTTTTGATCACGGTATTACGACGTTGTGGTGTGACTAAATTTGGATGGAGTGCTGCTATTTGAGAGAATTCACGTAATATAGCACGACGCTGATTAAAAAGACGGATGGCATTTTTCAGTGCATCGTCAGTCACCGTTTGGCCTGAAATTTCCCCTAATTGCAACGCTATTTTCTTATATTGTTCAGTTAAAAATGCAATACCTGCTGGCGTTTTACGGTTCTGTGGATGTACCAATTGAATAAAAGGCACTTGTGGTACACCCGCTTTCCAGTTTTGCCCTAAGCATTTTAAGGTGTCACAAAGAGAAGGAATTAATGCCGCAGACAACTTATTTAATGCCCCATCTAATCCCATCTCAAGAGAAGAAAGCACTAACGCACAATAGAAAGGAGGAAAATATTTCTTTGCTTCTGAGATCTCACGTCCTTCTGCGCCCCAAATACCAAAAGGCACCATACCCGCAGCATAGACGATTTCATTTGGCGTATATTCAGGGAAACAGCCAACAACCTTTTTACCGCTACGAATAAAACCATCTAATTGAGCAACTGGGTTATCCACCACGGCTTGTAACTCATCAAACAATTGCGTTAATGTCTTCATCAGAAGTCTCCCTTTTTCATTTCTGCTTTGTTAGCAGCCATAATTTCAGTCAATGCTTCAACACGGGTGACATACTGCGCTTCAGAGAAAACTCGAGGATCAGCTTGGTCGCCATCAAAAGTCACAGTTGGGATCTTAAGTTCATGACGAATACGGCGCTCAATTTCAGGCATAATGCCACTCCAGAGCTTGCAACTACGATTAACATGAATAATCGCACCATCAACTTTATTCTGACGGCTCACGTTAATACGCATATCAGCAGCACGCTCAACAGAGACACAGTTAGGGACATAAGAGTAAGCACGCATCATCTCGTTACTGTTTTGATAAATCACACCAAATGCAGTGGCGTAAACAGTTGCAGTCACGTTGATACCCTGCTCTTTTAACGGAGTCGATGTGGCTCGTAAGTAAGGCCAGCACGCAATACCTTCAAAGAGAACACGGTATTTTTCTTCACCGCGGTAAGTCGACTTTTTCTCTTTGATATTTTGTTCCATCTCTTCACACAGTTGCTCAAAAGCCAGAGCAGCTTCTAATTTACCGCGAGCACAAACAGCAACAGCCATGTGATTAAAGAGATCAAAACCATTCATTGGAGACGGCTCATATTGGCAATATTCAGCCGCTTTTAACCATGCACGCCCTGTACGTTGCGAAATTTCACAGACTTCTTTAAATTTCTCTTCGGAGAACACTTTGCCTGTAACTTTTTCGAGCTGTTTGATGGCATCATCAAATTGAGCTTGAACGTATTTCACCGTGACATCATCGGTGTCATAGTCATTTTTATAAGGAATATCGATAAGGATCATCGGAATATTCAGCTCATAAGCGATATTTTCATACCACTTGATCATACAGTTACAGATATTGTTACAACACAGTAAGAAGTCTGGCTGTGGCATATCCATCTCTTCACACTGTTTAATATCCATGTAAGAGAGGCTGATACGAGCATAAGCACAGATATCGTTGGAATATCCCATGCTTTCTGCATGCTCACACATTTTTAAACCCGCACCTTTCGCTGCAATTGCAGCGGCTTGGTTTTCAGGGTAAACCACACATAAACCTAATGTTTCAGCAATTTCTTGAGGGAAGTTAGAGGCACACCACCCTATTTTTTCACCGCTGTTTTTTGCATCCCACGCACGTTGATAAGCATCAGCAGCGATTTTTTGCAGTCGTTTTTTCGCAGGAATGTAATCCGGCGCATTCATATCTATATTGCTCATTTTAATGTTCCTATTGTTAACGCATCGTCTTCCAGTTGATGGCGATACGCTTCAAAGGCATAAATGGCTGCACCTATTGCCCCGTTGTATTGTGATAATGGTGAAGTGGCGATAGGGACGTTCAGCTCTTCGCTAACATAACGAACAACTTCAAAATTACTGGCTACACCGCCTGTCATGACAACAGGAGCTTCCACACCGACTCGTTTGGCAAGACCGGCAATACGACTAGCCACTGAGCGATGAATACCATTAATGACGTCGGGTATTGTTTCGTTATTCGCGAGATGGGAGATAACTTCAGATTCAGAGAACACAGTACAGGTTGAGCTAATAGTGACTTTTTTAGTGGACTTAGCGCCCTCTTGAGCGAGATCGGAAATCTTGGTTTCTAATACTCGCGACATCACATCTAAAAAACGTCCTGTACCCGCAGCGCACTTGTCATTCATCACAAAGTTTAATAAACGGCCTGTACCATCCATATGAAGTGCTTTAACGTCTTGGCCACCGATATCAATCACCGTTTTCACACCCGGAAAAAGAAAGTGCGCACCTTTCGCATGGCAGCTAAGTTCACTCACCTCTTTGTTGGCTTCTTTCAGAGAATTACGGCCATATCCGGTTGCACAGATCCAGCTGATCTGACTGAGATCGCCACCAAATTGATGTAATACTTCATTGATTGCTTTTTCAGGCCCAGAGGTTCCAGCTCCTACTGATGCCAACGACTTCGCGACAATAGTGTCACCATTTTTCATGATGATGCATTTTGATGCAGACGATCCGATATCAACGCCCATTGTGAAAATGTCTTGTTGCATGCCTTTGCTCTCCTGAAAATTAAAAAAATCAGTGGATTATTCTTTCCACGTCATCACGTCTTTATTGGCTTCAAGGTTTGCTATCTCTTCAGCGCTATACCCTAATTCAGCTAATACAGACGGTGTGTCTTCGCCTAACAAAGGACCACGACGGTATTCAGGTAAACCACTTTCCAAGAAATCAATCGGTGGACGAACCAAGGCTTTTTCACTGCCATTTTTGTATTTCATGTGGTAGAAGGTGTTAATTGCCCAAGCTTGTTTATCTTCCAACACTTCTTCCCAAGTTTGAGCAATGCTGAATGGGATATCGTTTTTGGTGAAAATATCAGCCCACTCTGACGCTGTTTTTTGCTCGACTTGTTGCCAAATCAGATCATACAGTTCAGGAGATCGATTATTTTTTGCCACTTCTTGTAGACGCGTATAACGAGCATCCTCTGCTAAATCTGGACGACCAATACACGAAATAAAGGTTGGATAATAAGCATCGTAAACAGGCATACAGACTTGAATAAAACGATCGTCTTTCGTTTTATAAGCCAAAATAAATGGGCTGGTAGTTGTACGGCGATCGATAGGATAAGCTTGGCCATAATCTGGATATTGCGCCGCTTGGATCATAATCGCTTGAGTGTAAATAGAGGTATGCAGTAAGTTTGTTGAAACGTACTCACCTTGACCGATGTTTTTAGCACGAATATAAGCGGCTAACACACCTGAAACCAAGCCTAATGCACACTGGTGATCGCCAAGACCGGGGATCACATTCATCGGTACTGTGCCTTTTTGGTACAGAGAACCTAAGATACCACCACGGGCAAAGAATGCAGTATAATCAAAGCCCGGTAAGTCTTTATCTGGACCTTCATCGCCATACCCCGTCACACTGGCGTACACTAATTTTGGAAAACGTTGTTTTAATGTTTCATAATCTAAACCTGCACGCTCTCTTGCGCCGGGACGCCAGTTAGTTAAGAAAATGTCCGCCTTTTCTAATAGTTCAAACAGGATTTTTTTCCCTGCTTCTGTTTTCGTATTTAACACAATCCCACGTTTATTCGCATTTTCTAAATCAAAACTGGTGTTTTCATGTTGATCTAATGGACGGCCTTCTGTTGGTGCTGTATAGCGTAAGTTATCGCCACTTGGAGATTCGATTTTAATTACGTTCGCACCCATATCAGCTAAAATACGCCCCGCTGCAGGTACTGCGATAAAGGTCGCCAATTCAACTACGGTGACACCTTCCAGTGCTTTATGACTTGTCATTTCTTCTCCTAATTATTTTTAGACTTCATACTGCTGTTGTCAGAATGTGGATAAATCCGTTGCCACTTAACCCGCTACCATGTTTTTTTCATCCTTGATTGAAACGCCATAACCCAATTGCAATTTCAGCGCCTGCACATCAATTTTTCCGCAAGGGGTATGAGGAAATTCTGTAAAGAAATGGAGTTCTTTGGGGATTTTGTAGCGAGCTAGTCGCTCTTGTAGAAATTCACGTAATTCACTTTCACCAATGCTGTAGCCTTTTTGCACACAAATAGCGACAATCACTTCTTCACCTAAATCAGCAGAGGGGATCCCAAATGCTTTTGTTGCATCAACACCCACATATTCAGCAATGGCTTCTTCTATTTCACACAGGCTGATATTTTCACCACCGCGTACCACAATCTCTTTTATACGATAGGCATAGTGATAATTTCCTTGTTCATCGATATAGCCAATATCCCCCGTGTGCAACCAACCCTCTTCGTCTAACGCTTCTTTGGTTTTGTCTGGCGCATTGTCATAACCCATCATCACATGAAAGCCACGGGTGCAAATTTCACCTAAAATGCCTACTGGCACAGGTTTACCTGTTTTCAGATTAATAATTTTCATTTCAACAAAAGGTAAAGGCTTACCAATAGAATGACGTTTTATCTCTAAAGCATCATTAGGGAGAGTTTGCGTGCAACACGGTGAGGCTTCTGTTTGACCATAAGAGATAGTGATCCCTTTCATGCCGAGGATAGTTTCAATGTCATCAATTAACGCAGGAGGGAAACTTGCTCCTGCGATAATGCCTTTATCAAGACTCGATAAATCATAGTGAGAAAATTGTTCATGCTTCATTAAACGACTAAAAATGGTCGGTACACCATGCATAATGGTGCAACGATGATGTTGAATGGCTTTTAATACATCTTCAGCGTTGTAATTATCAAGAAGAACAAGTTGGCACCCTGTTGTTAACGCAAAAAAGAGACAAGAAGAGAGTCCAAAGCAGTGGAATAGCGGAACCGCAAGACAAATCACATCATCATGCGTAACACCTAAGCGCTGTGCTGACAGCATGGCATTATTAATAACATTATATTGGCTTAACATGACACCTTTCGGCATTGCTGTACTGCCAGAGGTCATTTGAATAGTTAGTAAATCTTTTACGCTAACTTGTTCAATAGCATGTTGATATGCTTTGTCTGATATTTTTTGGCTAATTTCTTTTAATTGAGATAAAGAGACGCTTTTTTCTGCCTGTTGATTTCCCATGCTAATAAATAATTGAGGTAATGCGTCTTTATTTTTTGATGCTTTTTTAGAAAGATAATTAATAACCTCAATAAAATGATTACTTTTAAAACCATCAGAAAAACAGAGTGCTTTAATTCCAGTTAATCGGCATAAATCTAATAACTCTCTTTTTTTTAAATGAAAGTTAATACAAACAACCGGAATACCAATTTGAGCAGCTGCAAGAAAACAAATTATCCATTCTTTACTATTAGCAGACCAGATACCTAAACGATCGCCTTTTGTTAACCCCATGGATAAAAAGCCACGCGCAACACTCTCGACTTCTTGTTGTAATTGTTGCCAAGACAGTGTTTTTTTACTTTGGTTTTCAATTAAGGCCGTTTGTGACGCATATTGCTTCACTACATTGTTTAGACATTCTTTAACTGTCGTTTCTAATAAGGTCATAAATACCTACTTAACCGCTTCTTTTCTGATGTTTACATCTGTAATGACCTTATTCTGGGTAGGGGAAATAATTCATTCTTGGTAAATAACGAACTGTTTTTCGTCATTTGAATAATCTGAGAGAGATTTGTGATTGAGGTCTATATTTGGTGAGTTAAATATAATTTGTAATTGAAGTATAATTAATAACAATAAGATAAAATTGAAATCAAGGCGTTATAAAGGTGTTATTATTAATAAAAAAAGAGAGCGGTATTTTATTTAAATAAGAAAACAACACCACTCTCTTTTTCAATATAAAAACACACAAATCATTTAAGAATATAAAAAAATCTTATCAATAAACATTAACGTAATCATTAAAATCAAAATAATATAAAAACAATAACAATTAATTTTTATAACATCTAAATAAAAAATTATTTAAAGCACTTAACTTATTTTATTAATGATCAATTAAAGGGATTTTTTACCACGTCGCATAGGCATCTTTGATGTCTGCTTTAACGTTAATCCCTTCGTTTCTGGCGCAAACAGTACTGATACCATCATCCCAAACAGAGAAATAGCCGCACCCACCTGCATTGTGGTATTGATCCCATAAGTGGCAATAAAAGCGGGAAGCGCACAGGTGGAAATAACCGTCCCAATACGGCTTATCGACATAATAACCCCCACCGCCGATGCTCGGATATCGGTTGGAAATAATTCATTCGGATAAAGCCACTGTAAAATGCCAGGTCCTCCCGAGAAAAAAGCGTAGGTAGCAAACGCTAAGATAACGAATAAAATCGGTAAATTCGGGAATATCCCCAGCGTGAATAATGCTAAAGTCATCATCGCAAAACTACCAATTAACAGTGGGCGTCGCCCCGTTTGGTTTAACCAAAACATCGCAGGAATACAACCCAACATAAAAAATAGACTGATCACGACATTGCCTAATGCCGCACTTCTTCCTGTATCCCATCCTAATAAACCGACGATTTGAGGGCCAAAGGTATAAATGGCAAACATCGGGATCACTTGGCAGGTCCAAATTACGGCAACAAAGAGCACAAATGAGAAGTGGCGTTTATTAAATAATTCGATAAAACGGGTCGTTTTAGCATCTTCTGCTTCAAAGACCACAGGCTCGCCAAAGAGTTTGATCATCATTTCATTACACTCTTTAATACGCCCTTGGCGTATTAACCAAAGCGGTGATTCAGGGAGATCAAAGCGACCAATTAGAATAATAACGCAAGGAATAAAAGCACTGCCTAACATCCAACGCCAGCCATCTTGGACATCATATAAAAGATAACCCACTAAATTGGCACATGTCGCACCGATATACCACATAGCAGCAATAAATCCGACGGCAAAGGCACGTTGCTTTTTATTGGAAAATTCGGTGATCATCGAAGTTGCAATAGGATAGTCAGCGCCAATCACAATCCCAATAAGGAAGCGCATCACTAACAACCCTATTGGTGTTGAAACAAACATGGTCGCAATAGAAATCACCGCAATAGCCACAATATCAACGAGGAACATTTTACGGCGCCCTACTTTGTCACAAATATAGCCAAAAAGTGAGGTACCAATAAAAAGCCCTGCTAATGTTGCCGCACCAAGCAAACCAATCCATCGCGTATCAAGCTGTAATATAGGTGTTAATTGTTCGAGCGCCACACCAATAATGACTAATACATAACCATCAAGAAAAGGGCCGCCACTTCCCCATAACATCACTCGACGATGTACTGAGGTAAAACGAATATCATCAAAGTTTCTGGGCTGCATGACTGCGTCCTAGTCTATTTTTTTAACCAAAGAAAGAAAAGCTCCCAGGCCGGAGACAGCGCTGGGAGAAAAGTAGCGATACATCATCCGTAACGATATTCCACGCCAAACGTTCCGCGTGGGTATTCCCATTTTTCAAGCGCACTGTCTAAACCGAGAATTCGACACGTTCCACACTCTAAGCACCCTGCATAATCAAAGCTGACGCTACCATCTTGTTGTTTTTTATAAAGACCCGCAGGACAAGCTTTTACCAGTGTGTCTAATACTTGCATATCAGGTTGCTGTTTAATGATGATATGTGGATTTTCTTCATCGACATTAAATTTATTGATGCCCAATTTGACATCGACATTTACAGGAGAACTCATATTGCTTTTACTCCTTTGATCCCATCTTTTATTAAATTCATCCACCCCACTTTTTTGCTATGACGCATGATGGTTTTACGCATCGGTACAGGGGCATCATCGGTGACAGTAAAGAGATCTTTTGCAATACCAACCACCATGTCAGGATAAGCAGTAAACATACGTGGATTATCTAGTAAATCAGGCATACGTTGATATGCTTTCATATCGCGCAAAGGCCCCTGTGCTAAATGGTCGAGATACTCATTAAGGGTTTGTTTACTAAAATCATTTTTTGCCATTGCTGAAAGCACCGTTTTTGCAGCAGCTTCCCCTGAAGCCATGGCTAAATCCATCCCTCTAATGGTAAAACCTAGATTCATACACATGCCTGCCGCATCTCCTGCTATCAAAACACCATCGCGAACAAGTTCGTGTTGCATTCGCAAACCTGCCTCAGGTACCACATGGGCGCTATATTCCACCATTTTTCCATCAGCAATTAGCGGTGCTACAACGGGGTGTTGTTTAAAATCTTCTAGCATTTGTGGAACCGATTTTTTGGCATCTTTAATATGGTGAAGCCCACAGACAAGCCCCAAAGAAAGCGTCGTTTTATTGGTATATAAAAAACCGCCCCCCATTAACCCATCGGTAGGAGAGCCGGCAAATAACCAAGCCACACCTTCGTTATCTTTTAGGTTAAAACGATCTTTAATGACACTTTCAGGCAGTTCGATGATCTCTTTTACGCCCACGGCAACATTTTCAGCTGCAACTCGTTTAGTCATGCCTAACTGTTCAGCCAAAAGTGAGTTCACACCATCAGCCAAAATCACCGCTTTGGCTTCTAATACATCACCATCTGCTTCTACACCGACAATTTTACCGTCACGCTCAACTAACTTATCAACACGAATGCCCGTGATACACTGGGCGCCTGCATCTTCGGCTTGCGCCATTAGCCATTGATCAAATTCACCACGTAATACAGACCAAGAGGCATGATTAGGGTTATGCGTTTCAGCGTTTTGATAGTCGATAGTCATAGCCCCTGTTTGTGTCATAAATGACAGTTTTTCATGGGTGATCACCCGCTCAACCGGAGCCTGTTGCGCAAATTCAGGAATGATGCGCTCAAGGGTATGGGCATATAGACGGCCACCCGTTACATTTTTTCCGCCGGCGTAGTTCCCTCTTTCTATTAGCAATACCTGCGCACCTTCTCTGGCTAAAACAAGTGCAGCCACAGAGCCCGCTAATCCTGCGCCAACAATAATGGCATCGAAAATATCTTCGGAATCGGACATAACATCTCCAGAACTTGCAAATAAAGCAGAGAAGTTATCTTCTCTGCTGACTAAATCAGTTAGATAGTTGACGGGTAAGTGCAGGCAAAATCTTCATTAAATCACCGACAATGCCATAGTCAGCAAATTGGAAGATAGGTGCATTTTTATCTTTGTTGATCGCCATAATGGTTTGTGATCCATTTGCACCAACCATATGTTGGATTTGCCCTGAAATACCTACCGCCAAATACAGATCTGGCTTAAGCATCAGGTTAGAAATGCCAACATAACGCTCATGCTCCATCCATTTTTCATTTTCAGCCACAGGGCGGGAGCAGGCGATTTCAGCCCCAATCTCTTTTGCTAACTCTTCTGCAATAGCAATATTTTCTTTACTGCCAATACCTCGACCAACACTGACCACAAAACGGGCTTTATCCAGATCGACGGCATTGATTTTTCTTGGCTGAATAGACTGGCAAATAATGCTTTGTGAAGGGGCAATCCATGCTACTTTTTGTGCCGTACCCGTAGCCTGTGTTTCTGATGCAACGTCAAAAGCACCAGTACTTGCGGTAACAACACAATAAGGTGTTGTTAATGTTTCATCACCAAAGGCAAGTCCACCGTAAACCATATGTTTTGCCACTAATGCATCATTTTGGGTACTTAATGATTGCGCATCATTTGATACTACCGCGGCTAAACGGTGACCTAAACGAGCGGCAAATAATTTGCCACGACGCGTATTCGGCAGTAAGACCAAGCCGGCATCGCTATGTGATTTAATGGTTTCAACGATACTTTGTGCATAATCTTCCATAATGCGATCATCAGGTTTACCTTCTAATTGGAAAACCGCTGTCGCCCCTAATTTAAAGGCAGCGATGCTTTGCTCATCATTAAAGGTAAAGACATTGATTGATTGACCTAATGAAGAAGCACCTCCCATTAATTCTGGTAAAGGGGAAAGTACATCACTCAACACCCAAACAGTTGAAAACTGGCTCATAACTCCCCCTATTACTCAATAATTTTTCGTAAATATTCTGCAAATTCAGCAATTTGATCATCGCCATCACCTTCAATAATGATGCGCTGACGTACTTTTTGTTTCGGTGCTAACACGGTTTGCTCTGAACGTGGCGTTATGGGCTCTAAACCAAGATCGGCCACACTCCATTGTTGAACCGGCTTTTTAGCGGCACCTAAAATGGCTTTCATGGATGGAATTTGCGGAGAGTTGATATCGGTAGAAACGGCAATCACCGCAGGTAAGGTGATAGTAAGCGTTTCAATTTCGTTTTCTAATTCGCGTTCAACGGTGATGGAATCAGTTGTAATAGAAACAATTTTATTAACCCCATTAATGGCAGGAATATTCAAGATCTCCCCCACCAGCAAACTCACTTGTTGGGAACTTAGATCTGCCGAGCCATCACCACATAAGATAAGATCGTACCCCTGCTTAGTTGCAGCTGCTGCAAGCACTGTCGCCGTTTGATAAGGAAGAGAAGCTTCCAATTGCTCATCGACCACCACCACGAGATCATCAGCACCACGAGATAACACATCTTTACGTGCTTTAGCGTTAGTCAGCGCGTTACCACCTACGCTCATTGCCGTAATTTGAATACCATCAAGTTGTGTTTTTAACTGATTCGCCGCTTCAATCGCATTTAAATCATATTGGCTAATTTTGTTATTGGCGCGCGAAAAATCGAGTGAACCATCGGCATTATTGACCACAATATCCTGCTCATCGGGAACACTCTTGTAACATGTAATAATCTTCATTACATCTCCTGAAATTAATAAATATGTCATTTACTCTGGCAATGTAATATACAATTAACACAATTAAATGATTAAGAAATTAAATCCAGATCACCAATATTGAAGATTATTAAATAAGAGATGGATAGCGTTCAATATTGCTAAATACATCACCAATATTGAAATTAAATTTAATTAAAGTGATTAACTTTCAATATTGTTATCTGGATCAACAATATTGAACATAATAAGAAATGAGTTATTTAATATTCAATATTGCCACAAAGATCAACAATATTGAAAGAGCGGATATAACACATTTATTACAAACCTAAATATATCCTTATTTATCAATCAATTAAAATGAAAATAAAAGGTTATAAAACGTAACATAAAATCGACAAAAAGAATAGTGTGAAGTGAATAACAGAATGAAACATTAATAATATCCATTATTCTTCTTCATTAATGATTTTATAAATTAGCCAATCGACTTGTTTTTTGATTATGATAAAAACCAATTAATGGAATATATAGGATCTAACTAAAAGAGTTTATTCGAAATTAGGAATTAACACTTATTAAACTTCTGCGCTAAATATATTTGGAAAATTTACCTATGAGCAAAGATAATAAAAAGGCAGGAATAGAACCGAAGGTTTTTTTTCCGCCATTAATCATTGTTGGTATTTTATGCTGGTTAACGGTACGCGATCTTGACGCTTCAAATGAAGTGATCAATGCCGTTTTCAGCTATGTTACCAATGTCTGGGGTTGGGCCTTCGAATGGTATATGGTGATCATGTTCGGGGGCTGGTTCTGGTTGGTTTTTGGACGTTATGCCAAAAAACGCCTGGGCGATGAGAAACCAGAATTTAGTACGGCAAGCTGGATCTTTATGATGTTTGCTTCTTGTACATCAGCGGCTGTACTGTTTTGGGGCTCAATTGAAATATACTACTACATTTCAAGTCCTCCTTTCGGTATGGAAGGTTACTCCGCGCCAGCCAAAGAGATAGGGTTAGCTTACAGCTTATTCCACTGGGGCCCGCTACCTTGGGCAACCTATAGTTTCCTGTCTGTCGCCTTCGCTTACTTCTTTTTTGTACGCAAAATGGAAGTGATCCGCCCAAGTAGCACTTTAACGCCATTAGTGGGTGAAAAACACGTTAATGGTTTATTTGGTACTGTCGTCGACAATTTCTATTTGGTCGCCTTGATCCTAGCAATGGGCACCAGCCTTGGGCTTGCAACGCCTTTGGTAACTGAATGTATTCAATACTTATTTGGTATTCCTCACACTCTACAATTAGATGCCATTATTATCTCTTGCTGGATCTTACTCAACGCTATTTGCGTGGCATTTGGTCTACAAAAAGGGGTAAAAATCGCCAGTGATGTGCGTACTTACCTGAGCTTCTTAATGTTAGGTTGGGTATTTATCGTGGGTGGTGCCAGCTTTATTGTCAATTACTTCACAGATTCTGTGGGTACATTGCTGATGTATATGCCACGTATGTTGTTTTACACCGATCCTATTGGTAAAGGGGGTTTTCCTCAGGCTTGGACTGTCTTCTATTGGGCTTGGTGGGTTATTTACGCCATTCAAATGAGTATCTTCTTAGCGCGTATTTCTAAAGGTCGTACTGTTCGTGAATTATGTTTAGGAATGGTATCAGGTTTAACCGCAGGAACTTGGCTGATTTGGACTATTCTGGGGGGTAACACTTTACAACTGATTGACCAAAATATCCTTAATATTCCGCAACTGATTGATCAATATGGTGTGCCACGCGCCATTATCGAAACATGGGCCGCTTTACCCCTCAGTACAGCAACCATGTGGGGCTTCTTTATTCTCTGCTTTATCGCCACCGTCACTTTAATCAATGCCTGCTCTTACACACTAGCAATGTCAACTTGTCGCTCCATGAAAGAAGGGGCTGAACCACCATTATTGGTACGCATCGGCTGGTCTGTATTAGTCGGTATTATCGGCATTATTTTACTAGCATTAGGCGGCTTAAAACCGATCCAAACCACCATTATTGCCGGAGGATGCCCACTATTTTTCGTCAATATCATGGTCACCTTGTCCTTTATAAAAGATGCCAAAGTGCACTGGAAAGATTGATCTCCCTATACGCAAAAAATGACACATTAAGAGGTTATTAACATGGATTTTAGATTGAATGATGAGCAGGAACTGTTTGTTGACGGTGTCCGCGAATTAATGGCCAGTGAAAACTGGGAAGCTTATTTCGCACAGTGTGATCGCGAAAGTAAATACCCAGAGCGTTTTGTTAAGGCCTTAGCGGATATGGAAATTGACAATCTGCTTATCCCTGAAGAGCACGGTGGCTTAAATGCCGGATTTGTTACTGTTGCCGCAATTTGGATGGAATTAGGTCGTTTAGGTGCGCCAACCTATGTGCTCTATCAATTACCGGGGGGATTTAACACCGTATTGCGTGAAGGGACTCAAGAACAAATCGACAAAATCATGGCGTTTCGTGGTACAGGCAAACAGATGTGGAACTCAGCGATCACTGAACCGGGGGCCGGTTCTGATGTGGGCAGCTTACAAACCACTTATACCCGTAAAAATGGCAAAGTTTACCTCAACGGTAGCAAATGCTTTATCACCAGTAGTGCTTATACCCCTTATATCGTCGTGATGAGTCGTGATGCGGCTTCCCCTGATAAACCCATCTTTACCGAATGGTTTGTCGATATGAGTAAACCCGGCATTAAAGTCACTAAGCTAGAAAAACTGGGTTTACGTATGGATAGCTGCTGTGAAATCACCTTCGACAACGTTGAACTTGAAGAAAAAGATATGTTTGGTCGCGAAGGTAACGGCTTTAACCGTGTGAAAGAAGAGTTTGATCATGAGCGTTTCTTAGTGGCACTGACTAACTATGGTACCGCCATGTGTGCGTTTGAAGATGCGGCGCGCTACGCCAACCAACGGGTTCAATTTGGTGAGACTATCGGTCGTTTCCAACTTATTCAAGAAAAATTCGCCCATATGGCGATCAAACTCAATTCAATGCGCAACATGTTATATGAAACTGCATGGAAAAGTGACAATGGCTTAATTACCTCCGGTGATGCTGCAATGTGTAAATACTTCTGTGCGAATGCAGCCTTTGAAGTGGTTGATAGTGCGATGCAAGTGCTGGGTGGTGTGGGGATCGCAGGTGAACACCGTATTGCACGTTTTTGGCGTGATCTACGCGTTGACCGTGTATCTGGTGGCTCTGATGAAATGCAGATCCTGACATTAGGACGCGCTGTACTGAAACAGTATCGTTAATTAATCGCAGAGCACTCTCTTAACATCAAGTGAGGGAGTGTTCAAACAGTCCACTGACGAGGTGACATTATGACAGAACATTTACCCATGCCACAATTTGGGCCACTAGCTGGAGTTCGTGTGGTGTTTTCAGGTATTGAGATTGCCGGGCCATTTGCAGGACAGATGTTTGCAGAGTGGGGGGCGGAGGTCATTTGGATTGAAAACGTTGCATGGGCGGATACCATTCGTGTTCAACCCCATTATCCACAGCTTTCCCGTCGCAATCTACATGCTTTATCGTTAAATATTTTCAAAGACGAAGGCCGTGATGCTTTCCTAAAATTAATGGAAACCACGGATATTTTTATCGAAGCCAGCAAAGGTCCTGCCTTTGCCCGTCGCGGTATTACCGATGAGGTTTTATGGGAGCATAACCCTAAATTGGTTATCGCGCACTTATCCGGCTTTGGTCAATATGGCGATCCGCAATATACCAACCTTCCAGCCTACAACACTATTGCTCAAGCATTTAGTGGCTATCTCATTCAAAACGGCGATAAAGACCAACCTATGCCCGCTTTTCCTTATACCGCCGACTATTTCTCTGGTATGACGGCAACCACCTCAGCATTAGCGGCACTGTACAAAGTGCAACAAACAGGCAAAGGGGAAAGTATTGATATTGCAATGTATGAAGTGATGTTGCGAATGGGGCAATACTTCATGATGGACTATTTTAATGGCGGAGAAATCTGTCCACGAATGACCAAAGGCAAAGATCCATACTATGCCGGCTGTGGCTTATACCGTTGCCAAGATGGTTATATCGTGATGGAAGTGGTCGGCATCACTCAAATTGAAGAAATTTTTAAAGATATTGGTCTTGCTCATCTATTAGGTACTCCTGAAGTCCCCAAAGGGACACAACTGATCCACCGTATTAATTGCCCTCATGGTCAACTCTTTGAAGATAAATTAGATGAATGGCTAGCCAACCAGCCGATTACCGCCGTACTAAAACGCCTATCTGAACTCAATATTGCCAGTGCAAAAGTGTTAACCATTCCTGAATTAGAAGGCAATCCACAATACGTGGCTCGAGAGTCAATTACTCAATGGAAAACGATGAGTGGTGAAACCTGTAAGGGACCAAATATCATGCCGAAATTCAAAAATAATCCAGGAAAAATCTGGCGTGGTATGCCTGCTCACGGCATGGATACCAATGCGATTTTGAAAAATATCGGTTATAGCGACGAACAAATTAGGGAGCTAGTCGATAAAGGGCTAGCTAAAATCGTAGAGTAAATACCGTTAGACTCAGGTACAAGTGGCACTATCCCACAATACCTGAGCTTACGGCAAAAGCATGGGATAACAGTTTAATGGATGTGATTGGCAGACAACACTTACGGCAAATGTGGGATGATTTAGCTGAAGTTTATGATAAAAAAACAGCGCTAATTTTTGAATCTGCACAAGGGAAAGTCAGACAATTTAGTTACAGTGAATTAAATGAAGAGATCAACAGAGCCGCAAATCTTTTTCATGCCTGTGGTATAAAAAAAGGCGACCATGTTGCCTTACATCTTGATAACTGCCCAGAATTTTTCTTTTGCTGGTTTGGACTGGCAAAAATTGGCGCTATTATGGTGCCCATTAATGCCCGCTTTATGTATGAAGAGAGTGCTTGGATCATTAACCATTGCCAAGCACACTTTGTGGTAACAAGTGATAATTTCTCTCCAATTTACCAACCGATGTTGCACGATAAGCACTCTCCTTTAACGCAACTGTTTTTAATAACAGAAAACGGTCTCCCTACTGAACAAGGGGTTGTTGATTTTTTAAGTGAAAAAGCCAAGCATCCCGTTACGCTTAATCATCACACCCCATTAAGTGTGGATGACACGGCTGAAATCCTTTTTACCTCAGGAACTACTTCACAACCCAAAGGAGTAGTTATTACGCATTATAATTTACGTTTTGCTGGCTACTACTCCTCATGGCAGAACGCCTTACGGGAAGATGATATCTATCTTACCGTCATGCCTGCTTTTCATATCGATTGCCAGTGTACCGCATCACTTCCTGCTTTTTCTGTCGGTGCCACATTTGTACTACTAGAAAAATACAGTGCAAGAGCCTTCTGGAAGCAAATCCTCAAATACCAAGCAACGGTAACAGAATGCATACCCATGATGATGCGCACCTTAATGGCACAACCAATCTCACCAGATGAAAA
This sequence comes from Proteus sp. MB838, assembly GCF_054767435.1. Lineage (NCBI taxonomy): Bacteria > Pseudomonadati > Pseudomonadota > Gammaproteobacteria > Enterobacterales > Morganellaceae > Proteus > Proteus sp. MB838. The sequence continues at coordinate 44,157 of NZ_BAABMO010000020.1, read as the reverse complement.
GCAACATAAACTGCGCGAAGTGATGTTTTACCTCAATCTTGCAGATGAAGAGAAAGATGCCTTTATTGAACGCTTTAATGTGCGATTACTCACCTCTTACGGCATGACAGAAACCATTGTTGGCTTAATCGGTGACAGACCTGGCGATAAACGCCGCTGGCCATCTATTGGTAGACCGGGATTTTGTTATCAAGCGCAAATTCGCGACAAACAAAATCAGCAAGTTCCTAACGGTGTAGTCGGTGAGATCTGCGTCAAAGGTGAAGCGGGAAAAACCTTATTTAAAGAGTATTACAATCGCCCCGATGCAACAGAAAAAGCGCTAGAGCCTGATGGTTGGTTACACACAGGTGACTATGGTTATCGAGATGACGAAGGCTTTTTCTATTTTGTTGATCGCAGTTGCAACATGATCAAACGCGGTGGTGAAAACGTCTCTTGCATTGAAATTGAAAATATCATCGCATCACATCCTAAAATCCAAGATGTAGCAGTAATTGGTGTACCTGATGATATTCGCGATGAAGCCATTAAAGCTTTTGTGGTACTGGTTGACGGTGAAACGTTAAGTGAAGAAGCCTTTTTCGCCTTTTGTGAACAGAATATGGCGAAATTTAAAGTGCCTTCCGCCGTTGAGTTTAAACAGGGGTTACCACGTAATTGCTCAGGCAAAGTGATCAAAAAGCATTTGAAATAAGCCATAAGTGGGTTTTCGTGACAGTTAATTATAACTGCTTATTTTTATTGAAAAAGGAATATGACATGAGCCAATCATTACATCTAACAACACGTGGTTCAGTGCTTGAAATTATATTAGATAGACCGAAAGCCAATGCAATTGATGCCAAAACCAGCCATGAAATGGGTGAGGTATTTATGCGTTTTCGCGATGATCCTAGTTTACGCGTTGCCATTATTACAGGTGCTGGCGAACGATTCTTTTGTGCCGGCTGGGATTTGAAAGCCGCAGCTGAAGGAGAAGCCCCTGATGCAGACTTTGGTGCTGGTGGCTTTGCGGGCTTAACGGAATTATTTGATCTTAATAAACCTGTCATTGCTGCCATTAACGGCTATGCTTTTGGGGGTGGCTTTGAATTAGCACTGGCAGCCGACATGATAATTTGTTCAGACAATGCTTCTTTTGCCTTGCCAGAAGCACAATTAGGTATTGTCCCAGACAGTGGCGGTGTTTTACGTTTACCTAAACGCTTACCTCCTGCAATTGTCAATGAAATGCTCATGACGGGCCGTCGTATGAATGCACAAGAGGCGCTACGCTGGGGCATTGCTAACCGCGTTGTCAGTGCGGCTGAACTGATGGATAGCGCCCGTGAATTAGCCGATCAAATCGCCAACAGTGCGCCACTTGCAGTCGCTGCATTAAAAGAGATCTACCGTGCCACTAGCGAGCTTTCGATTGAAGAAGGCTACAAATTAATGCGCAGTGGTGTTCTAAAATATTACCCAAGTGTTTTACATTCAGAAGATGCACTCGAAGGCCCGCTAGCCTTTGCCGAAAAACGCCCACCTGAATGGAAAGGACGGTAATTATCACTTGAATTGATAATACAACTAAGAGGAAAACTGATGAGTATCTATGCATTTGAAGGTGTTATTCCTGTTGTTCATCCAACAGCTTACATTCACCCATCAGCAGTACTAATTGGCGATGTCATTATTGGTGCTGGTGTTTATATTGGCCCTTTGGCTTCATTACGGGGTGATTATGGCCGTTTAATTGTTGAAGCAGGTGCAAATCTTCAAGATGGCTGTGTTATGCATGGTTATACGGATATGGATACCATTGTGCAAGAAAATGGTCATATTGGTCATGGTGCTATTCTTCACAGTTGTATTATCGGTCGTGATAGCCTAGTCGGTATGAATAGCGTGATTATGGATGGTGCGATCATTGGTGAGGAAAGTATTGTTGCCGCCATGAGCTTTGTGAAAGCGGGCTTTCAAGGACAGGCGCGACAAATGTTAATGGGAAGCCCAGCAAAACATGTACGTGATATTAGCGACCAAGATATGCAGTGGAAACGTATGAATACTCGTGAATATCAAGATCTCACTGTTCGTTGTCGTCAAGGCTTAGTTGAAACGACACCATTAACAGCCCCTGAAGCTAATCGTCCTCGTTTAAGGGGCACGACAGAGGTAAAACCTAAAGGTCAATAAGCCAACAGCGACAGGCACAACAAACGCCTGTCGTATTGCTTTATTTTAACACTCGGCTATCAATTAACGCCGTTGTGATTTTGACAACATCCATTGCCATTTTTGTTGGTGATTCAGCCCATAGGGGATCATAGCTGCTAATTTCTCTGGGGCGCTTAAACGACTTTTACTTTGCGTATGACCTTTTAAACGAGAATAAAGAGCAGGATCAATATGACTGACTTTGATCATCCGTTGGCATTGGCACCCTCTTCCTTCCAATTGATTAGGAACGCTTTTGGTTTCACACTCAATCTCTTTTACATCAGAAAGAATATAAGAAACGATATTAATCGCATTACATTGGGGGATATCAAAATTTTTAGCGATCTCTTTCGCACTCACCCAGCGTTGTTGCTCTTGAACCCAGTCTGCAATTAACAAATAGAGTGGTTTATTTATGTCTTCTTCACACATATTTACTCCAACAATATTACAAATCAAAGTTTATTTATCTCTAAATAAAGATAATAACTATATGTTAATTTTATTTAACCGCGGAGTATCGGCTTTCCCTGTTAATTCATTCAGTTAGTTATTTAAAAATAAATAATATTTTGTATATCATTAACAACCAAACTCTTTAATTAACACATTAATTACAATTTATTTTGTTGTTATTAAATATAAAATAACACTAATAAAAATAAATAAAATCAACTTACTGAGTTTACAGTAAGAACGGACAAAAAGAATAAAAGAACATGATAAAAGTGTTTATAAACAACAAAATAGCATAAAAATATTATATTATTAATCCATTAAAATGCTAAGGTTATAGTAATAGATTTATTTTTAGATTACCACAAAGGCAACTTATTGTTAGATATAAATCAATAATTGATTAAATTACACCTTATCCGCGTATACGATAATTTAGCAGAGAATAATCTTACTTTAAAAACACAAGTCGATATAATAAATTATTATTGCGCAATTTAATCAGATAATATTTCTACAATATAGTACAATGCTCAGCATTCTATTCTTTTTAAATAGTCTAATTCATCAGTAGAGTTTTTATTTAATATAGACAGAAAAATTGAATAAGAATAATATTTATTTTACCTATGATTATTATTTTATTGGCGCCATTAACATTAAATAGCGCCAAATAACAAACACAATAAAATCATTACAATGATTGGCGATTAAAGGCTAATGACCAATCATCAGTAAATTTATTAATCGCATCATCGACTACGGGTGAACGGATAATAGAGTAGGCAAGCTCTATCGGAAGTGTTACTGCCGAAGCGCCAGACAACAGACAATCAACCACTTGGCGTGGTGTTTTAAAACTAGCTGCCAGTATTTTAGTGGGTAAATTATGCATGGAAATCAGCGTTTGCAACTCTCTTACTACTCTCACACCATCAGAGCCTTGTCTATCCATACGATGCACATAAGGAGCGATATAATCAGCCCCTGCTAACGCCGCCATCAACCCTTGAGACACACTGTAAATAGCAGTCCCCAACACCAACATATTTTTTTGCTTTAATTGTTTAATAGCAACCAAGCCAGCTTCAGTGACGGGAATTTTAATCACAGTATTATCGGCAATATTACCAATGCGCAATGCTTCTTCAATCATGGTATCGATATCACGGGCAATTACCTGCGCAAATACCCGCCCCTTACCGCCCATAGCGGCTTTTAATTCAGGTAATAGCGTTTCAATGGGCTGCGCTGATTGAGCAATAATAGAAGGATTGGTAGTGACACCAGCAATAGGAAGCACTTGTGAAAGTTTTCTCACTTCTTCAATATCTGCGGTATCTAAATAGATTTCCATAATCGCGCCTCAATGATGTTGGTTTTAAGCTAAATAATTATAGGTATAGATTAGAAAGTAGCATTGTGAGCGAAGAATTTCTAGTAGAACAGATGAAAATAGCGCCATTTTCACGGCGCTAACAATTAAACAAAAAATAACCGTTATATTTATTTAATCCTTATCATTAATATAATTTTTTGCTATTAAGTATAGCCTCGATCTTAATAGTATTAAGATTAATAGCATGACTAAAATAATTATTTAAATAAAATATAGCGAGTTATTTTTTAAATTCAGCATCAATAACTTGATAAAAAGCATTACCCGTATCAGCAATATCCCAAACACCTAAAATAATTTGATAACCAGAACGTTCTGGTATATTACAATTTAATGTTACGGTTTCTGTGGGTATTTTCCCATTATCATTTCGTTGGCAAAAAGGTGTTAAATCAAAATCAGCACGGGTCAATGGTTTATTAACATCCCACCCTGGTTTTGTAATAAAGAAGCGCCATGATTCAGTGCTATGTTTTGCAGTTAATGTCCACTTAAAAGTATTTTCGCCACTTTTCATTGCCACTTTATGCCAGCGATCTGCACTTTGTGCATTTAAAGCAGAAAAAGTTGCCTTTCCACCACTGGCAATTTCACCATCTGCAGGACCACCTTTAGGGAATCCTTTATCCCCTTCAATGGATTGCGGTTCATACTGTATCGGACCACAATTTTTATTTAAATTCCCCCCTTTGGATGAACAAAGAAAAGCTCTGCTGGGTGGGATATCAATATAGCCATGCTTTAATGTAACATCAGCTGATGCTGTTGAAATAATACCTGCAGATGATAATAATAATGTTGCAGTAAATAGCATAAGTTTATTTTTCTTCATAATAAACCCTCAATAATAATTAAATTTTTTAAAATATAATGATTATGTCAATCACATTAGATATTAGTCAAAAATAGATAATTAAATATATATTTATTAAAATCTGTGACCAATATCGTCATTTAATTTAATATTAAAAGGAGACTAAAACAGTCATTTAATATTTATTAGATGATGATTAACTATTGAAATAATAAAAATATAAACAAGAGTATATAAAATAAGTTTATTATTAAAGAATAGTTTTAAATTAACATTTCACTTAAATTAACTATTCTTTATAAAAATTAGTTTGATGATAAATATGCCATGGCACTTCGTTAATCAATTAAAATAACGCATTGATATAATCAGAAGTAAACCCTCGATATTGGAGATAGCGAATTTGTTTGGCTCTCTCTTTAAAATCTTTGGGTTTACCTGTGCCAAATTTTTTCTCTTTAAGATCTTGGCAAAGTGCATACCAATCAGTTTCTGTTTCTTCTAGTACCCGTTCAATAATTTCACTAGGAAAGCCTTTTTGCCGTAACTCTTGGCGAATACGCAGCGGGCCATAAGATTTACTTAAATAACGACGAAAAAAAGCATATACCGTGCGATTATCATCCAGATATTGGCCTTCTAATAATCGCTCGATCACTTGCTCTAAACATCTTTCATCGGTTGTGCTCTGTTTAGCTTTATCGACTTCGTTGATCCTTCGTGCTAAACGGCGTTTTAGCTCAGTGGTGCCATAATCACGACGCGACAACATAAATATAGCGTATTGGTATAATTCATCATAAGTCATCGCAACTCCTTAATGTTATTGCACCCCAGTTTGGTATCCTACATATCTTATCGCAGTTACTTATCAATGCGACCAATTAATCGGAACTTATCAATAGCTGTACAAAAATAGTACAATCACGCTTGGTAAACCCCGTTATTTATCACCATAAAATCATCTGCTTTTATTAAGAATAACTGAAGATAAAGATGATTATTAGTTAAAAACACTTAGATAATACCGTGATAATACATATTGCTAAGCATTTTTATCTGCAATTAGCACTTATAGCTGGTGACCATATATAAGAAAAAGACTAAAATTTCGCGCTACTCTTTTACTTACTATTTGGTTATTTTTTATTTTTGTGGGTTATATATGAACTTTTCTCATTTTAATAAGGTAATGTTTGCTGCCTCTCTTCTTGCTACTGGCTTTTCTTATGCGGATAGCGATCGCCCTCTGCTCTCTTTAAGTGTAAGCCAATCCGGCGGCACTGCGTTAAATAGCGAAGGTTCGTTAGATACCCGTACTCCTGCAAGCCAATCTCGCGTATTACCTATCTGGGGTGATGAAGCTCGCGCCCGAGGTTATGATTTACCAGAGCCATTTGGTGCAAGCTATAGCTATATGAATCTACGTCAAGATATTGTTGTGGATAAAATTGGGTTTATTATGCCGAAAAATCCAGAAACAGCGAATGCTCTAAAAATAGAAGCAGGACATACTCGTGAAAAAAGTGAAACCCATATGCTAAAACTCGATAGCTGGGTTTTCCCTTTTATGAATGTGTATGGTTTATATGGGCGAACTAAAGGTAAATCAAAAACAACACTTAAAGGTGGTAGTTTTGGTGGTTTTCCATTAAATTTTATAGAAGGTATGCCTTTTAACCTCGATTTTAAAGGTGATACTTATGGCGCAGGTTTTACTTTAGCCGGTGGCTATAATCAATTTTTTGGTACTTTTGACTTAAACTACACCAAAACTAATCTTGATATTCTCGATGGGGATATTAAAGCCTTAGTCATTTCACCTCGTGTTGGCTATGAATTTGTTTTTCAACCTTTAATCGCCGGCCAAGGTAATACCAAGCTACAAGTGTGGACAGGTGCCATGTATCAAGATATTACCCAACGGTTTAAAGGTAATATCAATAATTTAAATCTTCCCCCAGCGTTTGCTGGCATGATCGCCTTAATGAACGATCCTGATATGAAATTCGACGTTGAACAACATCTTGCTCATAAATGAAACCAAACGGTAGGGGCTCGTTTAGAAGTCACCCGTAACTTTAATGTGATCACCGAAGTGGGCTTTAATAATCGTAATAGTTTCTTTGTTTCTGGTGAGTTCCGTTTTTAATGGTTAAAACATCTTTTATTTATGGGCTGGCCTTTGCCAGCCTATTTATTTCACACACAGCGAATGCCCAACTCTTTCCTGATAGACAACAAATCGACCAATGGTTAAATCAACTAGGAGGGAGCAATAATTTTGATCGCAGTAAAACCATCGACTGGGGCGTTTTACCCGGGCCTTTCTATACCCCTGAATTAGAGTTGGGGCTTGGGATCGCCGTTGTTGGGCTTTATCAAGCAGATAGTCGTCCCGACAGTAAAATTTCATCACTGTCATTAAGTGGCTTTGGTTCATCAACCGGGGCTTTTGGTATGACTTTTAGTAACTATACTTACCTTGCTGATGATACATGGCGCTTTTACCTTACTGGGGCATTAAATAATGTGCCGACCAACTTTTGGGGACAAGGCTATCATGAAGGACGAGTTAAAAAGAACTTTGCACAATATCGTTCACAAGAGCTACATTTAACGCCGACATTGCTACGTCAAATTACCAAAAACACCTATATTGGCTTAGGTTGGGATTACGCTAACTTACAAGCAGCAGCACCTGATGATGAGTTTAAAGCCTATATGAGCAAACGTCATTTGCCATTACGCTCTACCAGTTCAGGATTAAGTGTGCGCTTTACCTACGACAGTCGCGATTTTTTGCCTAACGCTCGCCAAGGCCAAGCCTTTGATATTAGCTATACTCATTATTCATCGGATACCGGTAGTAATAACCGTTTTAATGCAACCCAAATGCAGTACAACTATTATTATCCATTAACCGAAGATGCGGTACTCGCCTTTGATAGCTATGCTCGCTTTACCTCAGGAGATGTACCATGGACGCAACTGTCTAAATTAAGCAACGGCCATCAGATGCGTGGCTATTATGAAGGGCGTTATCAAGATAATCATGTTTTTTCTAGTCAGATAGAGTATCGGCAAAAACTTAGTTGGCGTCATGGTATTGCATTATGGGCCGGAGGTGGCACATTGAGTAATCAAGCACGTGATCTCGGTAAAGGACATTGGCTACCCAGTGTTGGTATTGGTTATCGTTTTGAATTTAAACCACGCATGAATGTACGCCTCGATTTTGGTGTCGGTAAAGAGAGCACCGGATTTTATTTCCAAGTGGGTGAGGCATTTTGATGTTAACGCGTTTGGCTATTTTTAATATCATCTTCATATTGATCATTTCAGGATGCACTACCTCATCTGTGTCTGAAACCATTGCCGCTCATCTGGAAAGTGAAACTCAAGAAGAAGCCTCACAAGTTTGGCAAACGCCCCCCGCACTTGATGCGCCTAATGGATTAAGGCCTTGCTGTGCTTTTGGCTATAATTTAAAAGTCAAAGCATGGGGAATACCTATTCCTTTTTATCGTATCGATAATATTGTTGAAGCATCTACTTTAGGTGATCATCGCTATAACGATAACTTTTGGCTGGGAACTGCCGCAGTATTAGGCATAGGCAGTGAAAAGTCGGGCATAGTCTATTCACATAAAGGGGGCTTTCTTGATATCGCCCATATTCGTGATACCGCAGATTATACTTATTATCTCTTTAGCCATATCTATCCCAAATTAGGCCAAGAGTGGACGCTAACACTCAGTGACGAATTAGCACAGCGTAAAATTCACTTTAACCGCTTTACTCCTCCTAGTAGTGATCGACAACGTTATACCTTAAGTGCTTATCTTGCCGCGCGTTTAGCTTATCGCCTTGCCGTATGGCATGAGATTGCACAGTGGTACGGTTATCGCTCTGTAGCGGGATTTTCAGAAGGGATCTCCGCATTCTCACCAGAAGATCTCTACTCTAACCTAATGGGGGCGCGCTTATCACTTACCCTGATCCTCAATGGTGATGCCACAAACCTTGAGCACTATAACCAATCAATGCAGCGTATTATTCCCTCAGCACTCGCTCAACTAGAGGCGCAACCTCGTCAGACCACCCAGCAGTGGTTTGATTTAATTGATGGTCAATGGTGGAATAGCCAAGAGCGGGTACCCGATAAATTTTTAGTATTAAAGCGTGATTATCATCTTGCTGACAAACGCTATCCGGTATTGCCTTTTGGGGAGACAACTCCACCTCATTACCTGACATTACCCGATGTTTACGCAGGCTATTCTTTAAAACAATTAGCAGAATTTCAGCTTTGGCCTACTAAACAGATGGCAAATTTACCCGTCCCTAAAACTTATTGGAAAGAAGCGGATTTTGCTGATTTAGCAGAAAAAGCTCGCCAAATCGATCAAAAAACTCGACCAAAAACAACAAAAATGACTAAATATTGAACAAAATTGACATATTAAAAACGCTAAATTATGATAAATTTGAGTTAAATAGCATTAATTTATATAAGAATAACTGAACAATAATCAAAAATCACATTTTTTGTTAAAAGAAAAAAGCGATTATAAAACGAGGCGTTCCAGTAAATAAGATACATTTTATTAACAATGCACTCGTAGTTATCCTAATGTAAGGCGATATTTTGTAGCTATAGAAAAAGTAATTTGCTAGTATTCGTTCGATTTTTATCCAGTTAAACGAGGAGAAGCAATGCCCTCTCAATTGGTGAGGACAAGTGCCGTCTTCGCTTTCTTGATTTCACTACTCTTTACTGGTGTGAGTTTTGCCTCTACCAGTACCGGCAGTTCCCGAATGCTGCAGGCGGATACATTCAAAAGCACGACAACCTCGTTGCCAGATTTGAAAAAATATCCCTCGGGAACTCAGCGTAAGAAAGCGTTTTTAAATGTCATAGTTCCTATTATTGATAACATTAATAATAAGATATTGAGAGATCGTGAGTGGTTAACCGCTCAACGTAAAGCCCAACACTGGGGCAGCGCAGATTTGAAAAAACTGCGTGAAATCTGTCAATACTATGGCGTTACATGTACCAGCCCCAAAAAAGTGAATTGGGATTCGTTACTGGCTCGCGTTGATATTATTCCGACTCATTTTGTCGCAACGCAAGCCGCAACAGAATCAGGTTGGGGAACATCAAAATTGGCACAGCAAAACAATAACTTATTCGGTATGCGATGTGGTAACCGGTCTTGCAATAATGTCCCTGGGAAAACCAAAGGCTATGCAGCCTACCCGGATATTGAAGGCTCAGTGATTGCTTATATGCGTAATCTCAATACGCACCGCGCCTATAATTCACTGCGCTCATCAAGAGCACAGCAAAGAATGACGCAACAGCAACTCGATCCACGCCAGTTAATCACCGACTTGAAAGGCTATTCAGAATTAGGTTCAAGTTACAATGATTATCTGACCGAAATGTTCGACTCAAATAAGAAGCTGATCACGCAAGTTCAGTTACAGTCGAAACGAGAAAGTTAGTCCTAAATAGCTATTCATAGCAAACAAAAGCCACTTTTCATTTATCTGAAAAGTGGCTTTTATTTATCACAAGATAATCTTTTGATTGAAAGCAAGCTAATAATTCATAATATAGGGAGTAACACATTTGGTATGACTGTTAAATCACACCCTTAGAGCCATTTATGAATTTTTTTTCATTCGAGTTTCTCGGAGCCTTTACGAGCTTTTTTATTATCTATTGGCTCTTCCAAAAGCAGGTTAAGATCCAAAATATCTTACTCATCATAGTAAGTTATGCTTTTCTATTCTATGTCGACTACCGTCCTGCTGTTATCTTATTAAGCTATACGCTTTTGATTTACTCATTAGCCAATATACTCACCCGCTATACATCAACGAAAGTGATCTATTGGTTACTGGGGCTGTTAGTTGCCCTCTATTTTACTGCCTTTAAATATTACTCATTTTTCCAAGAATCATTGACACAACTATTCTCACAGTGGGGATTAAGTGTTGAATTGCCAATTATTGAACTACTGGCACCATTAGGGTTATCGTTTTATATCTTCCACTCTGTTAGCTATGTCGTTTCAGTGTGTCGCAAAGAGATCCCTAAAGCCCCTTTTCTTGATGTCGTGCTCTACTTATGCTTTTTCCCAAGCATTGTGGCGGGACCGATTAATCGTGCCAAACAATTTTTACCACAAATTCAAGCACCAACCCGTAAAATTATCGACTATAAAGGGGCTATCATGCTGATTGTATTAGCAATCGCTAAGCTCTTTTGGTTAAGTGGTTGGTTGTCGACAAATTATGTCGATCCTATTTTTAATGCCCCTGATTTAGCCACTAGCGGACAAGTACTGGTGGCGACCTATGCTTATGCATGGCATATCTATTTTAACTTCTCGGGTTATACCAATTTAGTGACAGGTATTGCGCTATTACTGGGTTTTGTTGTCCCTCGTAACTTTAATGCACCTTATTTAGCCATCAATCTTGCTGATTTTTGGCGTCGTTGGCATATAAGTTTATCAACGTTTATTCGCGATTATGTTTATATCCCTTTGGGGGGAAATCGTAAGGGCGTTATTCGACAAAATGTGAATGCCTTTGCCGCGATGGTTATCTCTGGTTTATGGCATGGCGCAGCTATGACGTTTATTATCTGGGGAGCCATTCATGGTATTGGTGTGGTGATATTAAATATCAAACACCGCCTTTTCCCCGCCGCCAAACATGACGCCAATAGCATGCTAGCATCATTAAAAATGTTGTTATCTTGGATAATTACCTTCCATTTTGTGTGCTTTGCGTGGATCTTTTTTCGCAGCCAAACCGTCAATGATGCTTGGATATTAATCCAACAACTCTTTAGTGCAGGTGCTTGGCAGTCGCTACAAGCCGAAGGGCTAACCCTGTTTATGTTCTGTCTGGGGACTGTTCTTACTTTATCCTTGTTTTGTCACTTTAAGGGCAATTATTGCGCGACTTGAGAAAAAAGTGCCTTGGTATGTTTATCCACTACCATTAGCGTTGATCCTTACAATTATATTTATGTTGTCTCCTGATGGGGTTCCGGGATTTATTTATGCCAGCTTTTGATTTCAGTTCAAATTTAAAAAAGACCGTAAAAGTGGCTTTAATGGTGCTCTTCAGCACACTATTTCTTATTTGGCTAAACCAAACATCATTAGAGCGCTTTTGGCAACAACAATACCATCGCCCAGCCCCTTGGTCGGGTTTATCACAATATTATGCTTGGCAAGTGGGAGGTCAGTTGCGAGATGGCGTATTTGTCGCAGTAACAAGCTATAGTGATTATTTGCGAGTTAATCACCCGGATAATCAGGCCAAACCAATAACGCCTCGTCAAGAACAAACCGCCTTTCCAGAAGGATTTGCAGTAGGGCTACATTTTATCAATGGCTATACTCGCCCCGCTTCGCAATTAACACAACAGTTTCCACAACTCCTACAACGTCAATATGCACAAGGTACATTAGCAAATACATCAACTATTGATCTGACAAAAGCCGCTGCTGAAGCCCAAAAACCTATTGTGCAAAAAACAGATGTCATATTATCTCCCAAAGACAAAGTGCTGTTTGCTGGAGATTCAATGATGCAAGGCGTTGCCCCCTTATTAAAACGTCAATTGCAAACAGATTATAATATAAGCAGTATTGATTTGAGCAAACAGAGCACAGGATTAGCCTATCCTAAGTTTTTTAATTGGCCTCAAACTATTGCTAATCGGTTAGCTAGCGATGATTCCATTAAGTTACTGGTTGTTTTTTTAGGGCCTAATGATCCTTGGGACATGCCCCCAGATGGTGGCGGACGTTATTTAAAATTTGCCAGTGAAGCGTGGGGCGCCTTATATCGCGCTCGTATTGCCAGCATTATCGATAATGCACGCCAACATAATGTGAGCGTGATTTGGATTGGCCCTCCGAATATGCGTAAGCAAAAATTATCTCAAGGTATGGCTTATCTAAATCAACTTTACCGGGAAGAAGCAGAAAAAACGGGAGAAATTTACCTTTCTGTCAATGATATGTTTAAATATGAAAAAGATATTTATTCTGATTATATCGGTGATGGTAGCAGCCGCGTGAAACTAAGAGCAGGCGACGGTATTCACTTTAGTTTAAAAGGGCAACAAATCATTGCTCAGCAGGTATTCTCGCGTATCCATCTGCAAAAAGTTGATGATGTGCCAGATGATGTAACAGACAAAAATATGGTCACGCCAAATGAAACAATTAACGCACATCCTTAAACCTCGAACCTTAGTCAGTCGTTCGATTATACTGGCTTTGGTTTCGCTGTTAGTCGCTTGTAACCAAGAGAAAGATAAATCTCTTACGCTATCAACACCTAGCGTGTTACCTGCAGATGGTTCAAGACAACTCTACAACTACCATGATCCCAACTTTGCCGCTTTTGCACAAAAGTTAAAGCAACGGCGCCAAAGGGTACATATCGTACAGTTGGGTGATTCACATACCGCTGCAGATTTTTTCAGTGGTAAACTACGTGAACGTTTTCAAGCTGATTATGGCAATGGTGGTATAGGTTTTATTCCCCCCACCGCTATTGCGGGTCAACGTATTGCCAATATCCAATATCAAAGCAGTAAAAAAGCGTGGGATTTACTTTCTAGTCGCAAAGAAAGCGATCCTGATTTTCCCTTAGGGGGATTTATCGCTGAGCCAGTCGCGAAATGGTCAGCATTGCAACTAAATGAAAATCCGACAACAGGTCAGCGTTACCAATTACAAGCGTTATATAAGGCGCCTACAGCTTCACAAATCCATTTACAATCCGCTGGCAGTAAAACACTTTCACTTTCACAGACACAAGGTGAATGGCAATTTTCTAAACCCACAACGATCACCTTCCCAATCAATATTACGATTAGTAAAAACCAACCGATAAAATTAGGCGGTTGGTTAATTAGTAACCAAAAGCCAGGGGTGATGTTATCCGCATTAGGTATTAACGGCGCAACCATTAATATGATGGATAAATGGGGAGCACAGTGGAGTAAAACATTAGGCCAATTACATCCCGATATGGTGATTTTAGCTTATGGCACTAATGAAGCCTTTAATGATACGTTTGATTTAGTGGCTTACCGACAACTGCTTGTTGAAAAAATTCGTCAAATCCGCCAGCAAGCCCCGAATAGTGCCATTTTATTAATTGGTCCGTCGGATTCTATTAAGAATAAAGACGCATCAGATTGTCGCTCTCAGCAACCCCAATGGTTAACCGATATTATTCGTATCCAAAAGGAAGTCGCTCAACAAGAGCGTACATTATTCTGGGATTGGCGCGATTATATGGGAGGAGAGTGCTCAATTAAAGCATGGTCTATTTATGATCTTGCAAGGCCGGATGGCGTCCATCTTTCTCGTGAAGGGTATGAAAGTAGTGCGAATACTCTCTATAGCCAATTATCAGCGCTGATTAATAAAAGTTAGATATTATTATAACGAAAAGGAGCCTCAGCTCCTTTCTCGTTATGTAGACTCTCTGTCATCGCATTATTAATTATGTAAAGCATCAATATATTTAATGACATCAACACTCGCTTGTTCCATTTGCTGAATATACTTCACTACCGCATCCTGATCACCGGCCATATTCGCCGCCAATGCAAGACGCCCACTTTGATGAACCAATTTATGAGGCTCTTCTAAACGACGAAAAGCTTCACTACCGGCAAATTTGCGTCCTTCACCTTGGTAGTACCATTTTCCTAAACGACATTCAGTATGCTGATTAACACAATTTTCATCATCATTATTTAATAAGTGAATATAAATCGCTTCTTTCCATAAAACATGATCTATTTTCACAGTATTAAAAAATTGTTGTATCGACATAAACTGAAAGATATTTTTTAAATCATTGGCTTGTTGAGCAAGCGCAGATAAATTAGCATGACCTTCCGTAACAAGATTTTTTATTTGCTTCAGTTGTTCTTGATTTTTCTGAGTATTTTGTTTTATTGGTGTAAAGCGGGCACTTACATTATTGTTGATAGACGCTATTTCTGAGGCCTGATTTTGGATCTTTTGTGAAAGGCTTTTCATCTCTTGTGCTAATACAGAAAATCCTGCACCTGCATGACCTATATGTCCTGCCTCTATTGCTGAATTAATTGATAATATATTGGCTTGATTTGACAGTTTATCAATATTATTAGCGCTATCTTTTATTTTATTTAGCCATTTAGCAAAATTCTCAATTTCTTCATTACTATGAGTAAAATGCTCATCAATTTCATTAAAAAAGACCACTAATGATTCTGCATTGATAAGCATATCATTAAAGAGATGTTCCATTTCTTCCAGCAATGCTAGCTTTTCTTGTAATTTCTGACTAGATGCCAAAATGGAATCACGAATAAGTGTAATAGTATGAATATTACACTCCGTATGCTGTTTAAACAGTGAATTATAATCACCCATAAAAATATCAGCCTCACCATGTTCACAAAACAATAAGACCTGTAGATTAATCAGTTGTTAACTATTTTCTATCAGATTTAATGGTGATTTATAGCAATGAAAAATGGCGCACCTATTGATGCGCCATTTGTTAAAAAGGAACAGCTCATTTTTATAAAAATGCAAAGAAAATCATTCCAACCACTGCGCCTGTAGTACCTAAAATGGTTTCCATTAATGACCATGTTTTTAAGGTTTGTCCTTCTGTCGCACCAGTAAATTTACCGTATAACCAGAAGCCAGAGTCATTAACATGGCTTAAAATAATAGAGCCACCGGCAATACAAACCGATAACGCCGCCATTTGTGCACCGCTATAACCTAATTCACTGATCACCGGTAACACTAAACCAACCGCAGTTAAACAAGCCACAGTCGCAGAGCCTTGAATAACACGTACTGCACCTGCAAGAATAAAACAAGCCACAGCAATCGGCATACCGGCACCAATTAATGCATTCCCTAATGCTGGCCCCACACCTGAATCCACCAGCACCTGTTTAAATACGCCACCAGCACCCGTGACTAATAAGATGATCCCCGCAGGTTGGATAGCCGCAGAGCATACTTCCATGACTTTTTCTTTGCTCATACCACGGCGAATAGCCAAGCCATAAATTGCCACTAAACACGCCACAAGGATGGCAATAAAGGGGTGACCAATAAACTCAAGAATATTGAATAGCTGAGAGTCAGGCTCAACAAAACGCGCACCAATGGTTTTACATCCAACCAAGACTAATGGTAATAAGACCAATGCAAGACTGAAGCCAAAAGAAGGCATTTTACTTTGTCCTAAGCTTGGCTCATCAAAATCTTTCGGTAATTCTAAGGTCACATAACGGCTAATAAAGTTACCAAAAATAGGCCCCGCTAATAACATACCTGGAATGGCTGCACATAAACCAATTAAGATCATCCAACCAAAATCAGCATTCATCTGGTCAGCAAGCAACATAGGCGTTGGCCCCGGTAATAAGAAAGCGGCGGCCCCTGCAACACCGGCAAAGAGAGGGATCGCCATTTTAACAACATTTCCCCCCGTACGACGGGCAACAGCAAATACCACCCCGATCAGTAAAACCACCGCGACATCGAAAAACAGAGGTAATGCGCAAACTAAACCCGCAATACCCAGTGCATAGTTAGCCCGTTTTTCACCAAAGGATTTCAGTAGCCGTACCGCAATTTGGTCTAATGCCCCCGTTTCATGCAGAATTTTACCAAACATTACCCCCAAGGCGACCACGATGGAGAGAAAACCCAGTGTTCCCCCCATTCCGTTTTGCATGGTTTGCGTGATTTTTTCTAACGGCATACCAGAGAAAATGCCAGCACCAATAGCAACAATCATTAACGCAATAAAGGCGTGTAAACGCGCATACATTACAAAGAAGAGCAATAATAGGACGGAGCCAACTGCAGTTAGCACCAGTGTTAATGTACTCATACCGCACTCTCCTCAGTAATAGGTTTAGTAACAGATTCTATAGTGTTGATGACATTTTCAATCACGGTATCAAGAGATGGCGAAATATCTATTTCATAAACATCAGGTTCGTCATTAGTTGGCTCTTCTAATGTTTCAAATTGAGTAATCAACATCTGTGGTTTAAAGAAGTGACCTTTACGCTCTTTTAAACGACTTTCAATTAGCGCGTAATCCCCTTTTAAATAGAGAAAATGTAAGCAGTGATTGCCTTCTCTTAACATATCGCGATACTGTTTTTTTAATGCGGAACAAACGATTAATGACACTTTATTGGTTCTTTGCATTGCAAAAGCAGCATCATTGAGAGCGTGTAACCAAGGTTTGCGATCTTCATCATTTAAAGCATGACCTGAAGCCATTTTAGTGATGTTTGCACGAGGATGAAGGAAATCGCCATCTAAAAATGCCGCACCGATACGTTGTGCTACACCATTTGCAACCGCTGATTTACCGCTGCCTGATACCCCCATTAAGATAAAGACATGGTGTAGGGATTGGGTATCTTTCATATATTGCTCCTTTAGGCAGTTATTAACTTTTTTGTAATGTTACCCGTAACTGTTACGGGTAACATTACTCGATCCAGAAAGATAAAAACAACCTACAAAACAAACTATGAAATGAAAGTGTGAAGCGTCTCGCAAATAGATTGTGGAAAAACAACAAAGTTACAACAAAATCATAAGTAATTGATAAGTTAACGACTGATTTTTACAAAGCAAAAAAACGCTAGGATATATCACTCTATAATCAAAAATAGGGTCAATAAAAAAACCCTACCAAAGAAAAAAATAATTTAATAATCAAATGAATAACTAAATACTTTCACCGGTGATGATACGGAATCCCACATCAATCACTTGCCCACGAGCAATTTTACCCTTCATTCTTTTTAGTAATAAATCCGCCGCTTGTTGTCCCATTTCATCACGTGGCGTAAAAATACTGGCTAACCGTGGAGTCATGACTTGTCCCACATCATGACCGTGGAAACCGGAAATAGCAATTTGCTCAGGTACCGCAATCCCCATACGCTGACATTCGAAAATAGCCCCTATCGCAATATCATCATTGGTGCAATAGAGCCCATCTAAGTCAGGATATTGCTTGCGTGCCTCATGTAAAAGTTCTGTACCTAACGAATAAGAAGAGCTTTTAGGTGTCATCACATGACCTATGGGTAAGCCTGCTTCTTGCATCGCTTGTTCATATCCTTGTAAACGCATTAATGTTCGCTCATCTTGTCTTGCCCCAAGATAGATAATTCGTTTACAACCACGATGGATCATTTCACTGACCATTTTTCGCGAGGCTTCAATATTGTCTAACCCTACCGCCGAATCAAAACAAGGTGAAACACTATCCATAATTTCCACCACCGGAATACCCGCCGTTTCCAGCATTTTGACCGTTTTGGGTGTGTGTGTTCTTTCCGCTAAGATCAAGCCATCAATATTATAAGAAAGCAGAGAAATAAGACGCTCTTCTTCTTTTTCTGCTTGATAGCCATAGTGCGCCAACATGGTTTGATAACCATATTTATCCGTCACAGATTCAATACCACGAATAACTTGCGCAAACACTTGGTTAGTAAGAGAAGGCAATAATACGCCAATCGCATGGCTGGTCGCATTCGACAAAATATCAGGTGCACGATTAGGAATATAATTCAGGCTGTCTAATTCACGAGCGATTTTGACTCGTAATGCTTCGGAAACTTGTTCTGGATTACGCAAAAAACGACTAACTGTCATTTTTGTGACACCAACACGGTCGGCAACATCCTGTAATGAGGGGCGTTTTTTTTTCATTTTATATCGTAACTATCCAAAATATCAGTATTAATACGCACTTGAGGTTTATTTAACAAACCTGATTATATCCTTAGGTTATACACTATTTCGAATAAAGTTTATCGGATGTCTTCTTAGATTTAATTTTGAATGCCTCTCCCTTGACTTAAGCCAAAGGAAATATAGTATGCATCGTTATATAATTTATGAAATAACGATTATTAATATAAAACAACACTACAGTGTGAACCTATGGCTATCCACAGACGACAATTTCTGAGTTATTTAGCGACGCTTGCAGCATTATCAGCACTGCCACGTTGTGCAAGAGCGGCAATCACTTCACGTATCGCCGCTCAATTTGGTGTGCTTCCTACACCAGAAAATATTCATCGCGTTATTAGCGCAGGCCCCCCAACCGACCAACTGTTGTTGGCTTTAGTACCAGAAAAATTATTAGGTTTCTCCTCGCTTAATCTAGGAAAAAGTAGCTTATTTGCTGACAAGTTGCGTAAATTGCCCCATTTAGGCCGTCTGTCTGGCCGTGGTAGTACACTCTCCTTAGAAACATTAATGGCACTAGAGCCAGATATCATTATTGATAGTGGTAATGTTGATGAAACCTATCGTTCATTAGCTAAACGTGTTAGTACGCAAACAGGTGTACCTTATGTGTTAATTGACGGCAGCTTAAAAGACAGCCCAACTCAGTTACGCCAAACGGGGGCTTTATTAGGTGTGACAGAAAAAGCAGAAACATTAGCACTTATTGCAGAGCAGTATCTTAGTGATGCGACCTTGTTTGCTTCTACTCTAAAAATAAGACCTCGTTTTTACCTTGCACGTGGTGCAAAAGGCTTACAAACGGGCTCAACAGGATCTATTCATACTGAAGCTATTGAACTATTAGGGTTCGAAAATGTCGCTGATATTGCTGGTTTTACCGGTCTTACTGATGTTTCCCCTGAACAGCTCCTTATGTGGAACCCTGAAGTTATCATCACACAAGATGAAAATGCCTATCAACAAATCAGGCAAGACTCTATATGGAAAAATATCCAAGCTGTTAAAAATAATAAAGTGTTATTATTTAAAGGCTTACCATTTGGCTGGTTAGATGGTCCTCCTGGTATCAACCGTTTAATGGGAATGCGTCGCTTACAGAGCCATTTTGACCATCGAATAGCAGAACAAGCCACGCAAGATCTGCAAAATTACTTTGCTTATTTTTACCATACATCGTTAAGTGCTGAGCAATGCCAGCTGTTGATGAGGTCTTCATGAGCCAATCAGCACGTATCACTCTGTTGTTGCTGTTATTCTCAGCGGCTGTAGTTATTGCTATCACTAGTGGTAAGTATTCACTTACAGTCAATGAACTGTGGACAGTCGTCAGTAGCAAATTAACCGGGCATATTGAAGAGAGTCGAACAGCAACTGTGTTCTGGCAAATACGCTTGCCTCGAGTACTTGCTGCCATTTTAATTGGAGGTGGACTTGCTATTGCGGGGGCGGCTTATCAAGGTATGTTCCGTAACCCACTAGTATCACCTGATATTCTCGGAGTGTCATCAGGGGCTGGAGTCGGTGCTGTATTGGGTATTTTTCTTGGTCACTCCATGTTGTCAATTCAGCTTTTTGCTTTTGTCGGAGGACTTATCACTGTTGCTTTAGTCTATTTTATTGCCAAATTGGCGAAACAACAGGATCCGGTCCTTTCTCTCGTTTTAGTCGGTATTGCGATTAGCGCCTTATGTGGCTCAGCTATTTCATTAATGAAAATTTTAGCTGATCCTTATACTCAGCTACCTTCCATCACTTTTTGGCTATTAGGAGGGCTATCAACTATCACGGCGCCTGATTTACTCTCTGTTGCACCTTTAATGCTACTCGGGTTTATTCCACTGATTTTATTACGCTGGCGAATGAATATTCTCAGCCTTTCTGATGAAGAAGCGCGCTCCTTAGGCCTTAATGTAGAAATTACCAGACTTATCTTTATTTTATCGGCCACATTAATCACCGCGAGTGCAGTTTCTATTGCGGGTATTATTGGCTGGTTAGGTTTAATTGTTCCGCATATCGCAAGATTGTTAGTTGGTGCTAACTTCGGTTATCAACTGCCTATTTCCTTACTTGTGGGCGCAACAATGTTATTAATAACGGATACACTAGCACGAACTATTGCTAATATTGAGTTGCCTTTAGGCATTTTAACCTCGGCTATTGGTGCGCCTTTCTTTCTGATGTTATTACTCAAAACAAGGCGGGATAGATGATCATCACTGCAGCAAAACAACTCACAATTGGCTATAAAACAACACCCTTGATCCAAAACCTCTCTTTTCATATTAAACAAGGGCAAATTGTCTGTTTATTAGGCGCAAATGGCTGTGGTAAAACCACGTTGATGCGTACCTTACTTGGTTTGTTACCCAGTCTTGCAGGTCATATTATCATTGAAGGCAAAGAAATAAGTAAGTGGTCACCAACTGATTTAGCCAAAGTGATTGCCTATGTTCCTCAAGCAACCCACCTCCCTTTCTCTTTTAAAGTGATTGATATGGTGATTATGGGGCGTGGAGCACATATCTCTTTTTTCTCGATGCCTAGCTCACAAGATAAAGCAATGGCAATGGAAACCTTAGAAATGCTCTCTCTTTCGCATCTTGCTCACCGCACTTTTGATACGTTAAGTGGTGGTGAAAAACAGTTGGTTTTGATTGCACGGGCTTTGGTGCAACAACCTAAATTACTGATTATGGATGAACCCGCTGCCAGCCTTGATTTTGGTAACCAAATCAAGCTAATTAACCAAATTAAGACACTAAAAGCCTTGGGTATAAGTGTGTTTATGTCTACACATCATCCACAACATGCCGCTTTACTGGCAGATGAGGTGATTTTACTCACCCCTCATCGCCACGTTTTACAAGATAAACCTGAGCTTTTACTCACCCCCGAACATTTAGCTCAGCTTTATAATGTGAAACCCACCGATATTCAGGCGCACTTTTACGCCTACCCTGATAATAACAATCCATATAGGCAAGAATATGAACACCATTGAAACCACTGATTTTGCTGAGCTTTATAAAAACCATATGCAACAGGCACAAAGAACCAAAAAAGAGCCTGAACATTGGGATAAACGCGCTGAAAAAATGGCAGAAAACTGTGCTAATCCAAACGATCCCTATTTGATCAAGTTTCGTGAAATGATGGATTTTTCCGATGCTGAAACACTATTGGATGTCGGCTGTGGACCTGGCTCTATTAGTATTCATGTTGCTGACAAGTTTAAAAAAATAATCGGGATAGATTATAGTACCGGCATGCTAACCGTTGCCAAACGTAGAGCCGCACAAGCGGGTATTCATCATGCTGATTTTCTTCATTATTCATGGGAAGATAATTGGGATGCGCTTCCACCTTGTGATATTGCGGTGGCTTCACGCTCCACATTGGTGATGGATTTAAAAGCTGCGCTGTTAAAACTAAATCGCCAAGCTAAATTACGGGTTTATACCACTCACACCGTATCACCCACTTTTGTTGATCAACGTATTCTTCGTTTATTAGGTCGCAATGTTCCCACATTGCCGACCTATATTTACGCAGTCAATATCCTTAACCAAATGGGGATCCACCCTAAAGTAGATTATATCCGTAGCCGTAATTGCCAAAATAATTTTAATAGCCTTGAGCAGTTTATTGACAGTATTAACTTCTCTGTAGGGCCTTTAAACGAAAATGAAATTGCACACTTAACCACTTATTATCATGAAAGTATGAAAAATGATGTGGCCCTTATATCGCCAACGCGTGATTGGGCGATGGTTTCTTGGGATGTCGTTCCTGAAAGCGAGCTAACCTTATGATTTATTATCCCGATGCTTTTCTTGATAATTTATTGCTGGAAGATATTCAATATGGCGATTTGACTTGTCGCGCACTCAATATTAACCATCAATTAGGCACAATAACTTTTACATGTCGTGAAGCCGGCTGCGTCAGTGGAATCACCCTAGGCTGCCGTTTATTAGAAAAATTAGGACTGACTGTCACCGCACATCTACAAGAAGGTGATTTTGCCAAGCAAGGTGATTGTTTAATTAGTGCAGAAGGTCGAGCAGATGCACTACACCAAGGCTGGAAAGTGGTGCAAAACGTGCTGGAATGGAGTTGTGGTGTGAGTGACTATATGGCAAAAATGCTCGAAATCTATCATCGCTACCAACCTAAAGGGCAAATTGCCTGTACACGTAAAAATATCCCTAATACAAAATTACTGGCCACTCAAGCGGTACTTGCGGGTGGTGGTATTATTCATCGCCAAGGCTGTTCTGAAACTATTTTACTCTTTGCTAACCATCGTCATTTTTTATCCGAGCCAGATAATTGGTTACAACAGGTTACACAGTTACGCCAAGCAGCACCTGAAAAATGCATTGTTGTGGAAGCAGATAACTTACAACAAGCAAGAGAAGCGTTAAAAGCGCAGCCAGATATCTTACAACTGGATAAATTTTCTATTGAAGATATTACCTTACTACAACAAGAGGCTCCGCAGATTGCCCCACGCTGTCATCTTTCTGTCGCTGGGGGAATTAATCTAAATACTATTGAAAAATATGCCCAAACAGGGATCGGCTTAATGGTGACATCAGCACCTTATTACGCACCACCTAGTGATATCAAAGTTCGCCTTTACCCTAAAAATTAAATCAAAACACAGATAAAAATATTAGTTTATTGACTGATAAAGATGAGTGCCTACATTAGGTAAGCACTCACTTTGTAACTTTAACTTGCGTCTATCGTTATATAAATAATTATATATTGAGATTAAAATAATGAAACTAACACCTCTATGCTGTTTATTCCTTGTTCTACTGCCTTGCAGTGTAATAGCCCAGACAACTTACCAGCAATCAATCCCTGATGTATTAACCGTTTGGAGCAGTCCCATTGCGGCAAATCCCGATGTATTAACACAACAACAAATGCTCGAACAAAATAAAGTCAATGCGGCACAAGCACTGGCAACATTACCTGGTATTGTGATGCAAAAATCAGGTAATCGTAACGAATATACCCTTAAAGTACGTGGTTTTGATAGTCGCCAAGTTCCGGTGTTCTTTGACGGTATTCCAACCTATGTGCCTTATGATGGCAATCTCGACTTAGCGCGTTTTACCACTAACGATCTCGCCAGTATCGAAGTTAACAAAGGTTATACCTCATTACTGCAAGGCCCTAATCTGATGGGAGGTGCAATTAATATCACCACCGCAACGCCTCGCAAACCATTAGAAGGTCATATTGCTTATTCGCAAGGTTTTGCTCGTGGTGCTGATTATGCTCATAACATGAGTGCTCGTTTAGGAGCACGTACTGAATATGGTTTTATCCAAATTAGTGGCAGTCAACTCCAGCAACGTTTTACCCCCATACCTAATGCAGATGAAAATAATAACGCAGTGGGGACACATGGACGTCGTAGTCATTCAGCAACAGATGATAAACGAGGAATGATCAAAGTGGGTTGGACACCACGCGCTTCTGACGAATATACCCTCACCTATGTAAAACAAGATGGTAATAAAAATAGTCCACCGAATAGTGATCCTAATGCCAAAGGTCGATATAAATATTGGGCATGGCCAGATTATAATAAAGAGAGTTACTACTATAGTGGTGTGACACAACTTACGGATAGCATAAATCTACAAAGTCGTGCTTATCATGATAAGTTTGAAAATACCCTTTATATGTATCCTAAAAAAGGTAATAGGGTCGATTATAGCCATTATGATGATCACAGCACAGGCGCTGCATTACAATTCGGTATCGATATGGAGGAAAGTGATCTGCTCTCTTTTGCGGTACATTGGAAAGATGACGTTCACCGTGCCCAAAAAGAAAAAAACGGTGATTGGGTACGTTTTAAAGATAGAACTTGGTCATTAGCCACAGAATATCAATGGGTAGTGAGTAACGATCTTGATGTCGTTGGCGCCATAAGTTACGACTGGCGCAAAAGTATCGATACAGATAAAAAGGCTGATAACAACAAACAAAATGCCATTAACTGGGAAATCATGGCTAAATATTCATTAGCCAATGACGATAATATACGTTTTACAATCTCTGATCGCAGTCGCTTCCCTACCCAAAAAGAGCGCTATACCACCGAAAAACCCAAAGATGGATCAAGAGGGATTATTAACCCCAATTTAGATCCAGAACGCGCATTATCCTTTGATATGACCTACGAAGGTTATCTCAATGAGAAATGGGGCTACCAAACTAGCCTATATTACAATCGTGTAAGTGATGCCATTATGGCGCATACGCTTTATCGTCACGGTGAAGCGCTATTTCAAAACCAAAACAGTGGGCGTGTTGATTATCTAGGCTTGGATATTGGTACTAAAGGGAAAATGACCGATTGGCTAGAACTTGGCCTAAATTATAGCTATATCCATAGTGATCCAAAGCAAGTTGACCATATTGAAGGTTTACCAAAACATAAAGCCTATATGTGGTTAACCTTTATTCCTGTTGAACAAGTGCGCTTTACTATTATGGAAGAAGCACAAAGTTGGACTTATAACCGTATAGATGAGAATAATAAACTGGCTGGCTATACAAAAACCGATCTACGGTTAGATTATGATGTTGGATATGGTATTTCAGTTAATGCTTCCATTAATAATCTTTTTGATAAATCTTATCAATATACACAAGGTTATATAGAAGATGGCCGTAATTATTGGTTAGGCGCTGAATATAAATTCTAATCAGCTCAGTCAATTATAAGTAAAAGCGCTATTAAAAAATAATAGCGCTTATTTTTCAATATTCATAAATCCATATTTTATGCAAAAAATAATCTATTAATAAAATATCAGAAACGTAAAAATCCTTTTGCCATTTCTAATAAAGTGTTCATTGTACTACTGACAATCTTAACAAAATTATCATAATTACTATTTGCTGTACTGTATTTTTTGGAAAGTTCATCTAAATTAGTGTTAATTTTCTTATCTAATGCGTCGATGGTTTTTCTGAATAACTCAAATTCTGTTTGATTAATATCATCCGTGTTAGATACCTTCTTAGATAGATCATTTAGCAATTTTTCTAGGTCAGTACAATCAATTCTACCTCGACAATCAATGTCAACATCAGGCTCCCCCCCACGCCTTTGTATTGATACACTTATTCCATTTATACCTTTTAATAGTTTTTCTAACGCATCTGCAGCATTATTTACCTGTTGTAGATCGCTATAATGAACTTCTTGGCCATCAATGGTGCGTAAATATGTCCCATCCTTTTGATGTTGAAAAAACAAACGAGATTTAAAAACAAAAGGATCGTCGACAGTACCTGTTGGATTTTTATATTTATCTCTAATGTTAGATAAGTCATTAAAAAAAGATTTAAAATCAAAATTCACCGTACCTTCTTTACTTCCTGCTTTCTGATATTTATTTAAATTAGATATGGTTTGCCTTAGTTCATTGACAAAATTCATGTAGTTAGAAAAGATATCCTTTAATACATCTAGATAATCCGCTTTGCCTGAAACAATAGATTGTTTAACATTATTAAAAAGATCACTTAACGAATCAGTCTCATAACTATTATCTTTTTTTCTAAGATCATTTAGATCATTAGAAAATTGATTTAAAAAATCATTTTTATCATTAATGGTTTTATTATAATCATCATCTAAATAATAATATTTATCTGTATCAGGTAACTTCTCTATAAATTTATTCTTTCTATTATTATCATAATTCATATCTTGATATTCCCGATTAGGTTCCCAAGATAAAAAATCCTCATCTTCTAGCAGGTTTTCGAAATAATTATCAGTATTTACTCTAGTATTTAAATGAGGTAAATCGTTAATCCCCTCAGTATAAACTGAAATATCATTAGACATAATCTTAACCTTTTATATTAAATAAAAGTTTATAAAAAAAATATGATTTTATCTTTTAAATTAAGCTCTTACATTTGAAGAAATCGTAGAAGCTGCATCCTGCTGAGCATGAATTATCGCTTCTATTGCTTGTAATAATGCTCTTATGACTTCAGTCACTTCTCGCTGTATCTCATTGTTATTATTAATCACATTATTATTAATACTTCCTCTCGCATCCAATACTTTTTGTTCACCTTCAATTGTGCTACTTTCAGATTGTATAGTTTGGTCTGCAACCCTTGCTAATGGCTCTGCCAAAGATGAAATAGTATTTCCCATCACTATGGTTGGATTGGAATGCCCAATAAGCTCTTTCCCCATCCCTTTAATAGAAAAAGTGGCTCCCATACCATGTATAGCCATAGAAATACCAGCACTAGTAATTGCAGAACCAATCATAATATTGGCTTTTTTATTAAGATTATCTTTTACTTTATCGGCTATATCCAATTCAATGTTCATTAGCATCACACCCATTTCTCTGGATGCTTCAAATTTTTTTATCATTGTTTCTAAATATTTAACAATGAGATCTATTAATTTTATCATATCGTCTGAAACAAAATTAAAAATCCCCGTTTTTTCTATTTTAGCATGATCGTAAATATCATTATCATTATCTACTTCTAATGAATCTAATATCTGTTTAAGATCTGGTTTGGTTATATGTTCTGGTTCAGATAAAACAGGCTTTAGATTAATTCTTTCTATTCCTGTTAATTTACTTAAGCTAGGTTCTACCTCTTTATATAACTTATTTCTATCAATAATACCTTCACCTTCATCAGAATTATTGATTGTAGTTTGATAGTGATTAGATACATTATCACTATTAATCTTCATACTCATATTTATACCTCACTAATTTTTTATTTAAATAGATATATTTCTTATCATGTCTGATTTTAATTTATTACTTACTGAAGATTTATCGCTGAGGTTTTTTAAAATATCTGTTATAGAATCAATATTCTCATGATAAGTTTCCATTATCTTATCCATTAATTTTTGAATAATATCTAAAACTGCAGTTAATTTTTTACTACCGGCAATAGACTGGATTATTTTTGACGCGATAACAGAACCATAAATATTAACAGTATTTGTTGCTGCTGAATTGGTTAACTTAGAAGCAACCACCGTTCTATTCAACATAATACTTGCTTTTTTAGAAATCTCTTTAGCTAACTGCTTATCAATTTTTTCCAGTGCTTCTTCAAGCGCTTTAATAATGATATCTTTGATCATTTTCCCCAATACCGCTTCAAGTCCATCATTGAGCACTTTTTTTAGTATTTGTCTAATTTGCTGATTCGATATTTTATTAACCGCATCTGAAATACCTTTCATAGCAGGCCCAATAACAAAACTCAATGCCGTAGCGGCAACAAATAAAACGACTGTGACCAGTATTTTAGTTGCCATTTTCAATTTGTCTTGTATTGAATTTTTCATCTCTTCGATGATTTTTTTATCTAGCCCTAATTCTTTGAGTCCATCCAAAGAACTATTAACTAAACTCACTAAGAAATCACTAACCTTATCGATAGCTTCCATAACCGCATCTGATATGGGTTGCATAATCTCATCCATAAACGATTTATTATGAATAGATTGATACACCTCATCAGCAATAGTTAACCCAGTATCAGCAACAAATAAGGTTGTTGCGACTCCTACTAATACCATTGAAGAGCCAGCGGTAAAAATAGAAGAAACACCTGCAACAAGCGTTAATAATCCGCCTAATATTTTTAAACCAATACCAGCCCAAAACTGAATTTCTTCTTGTTTTTTGATTAATGATTTTTGCTCTTCAACTTTATCTTTAAGTGATTTTTCAGTCACCTCTTGCATTTCATTAAAAAGTTTCTGTTCACTTTCCGAACGATGTAACATGACCTTTAACGTCAACTCACGTGTCTTAGATAACAGAAATGTCAGTAATGACATGCCGGATAAAGAGTTAGATGCAATTTCAAGCTCCAAGGAACTTTGTGAAATAGTCAGCTCTTTAAATAGACCTCTTATTTCTGCTAATTGTTTTTTTATTGATTCACTTTCTTTTTTGTTGATCAATGCCTTTAATTCATCAGAATGTGAAGTAATTTTATTGATTTTATCTTCATTTAAAGAAATATTTGGTAGGTAATTAAAAGAATCATCAAAAAAACCATCCAATTTTTTAGATAAATTATCTAGTTCATCTAATGAAAGCTTAGAAAAATCACTAGGAAAGTTTAAGAAAGGGAAAACATCTTCAAGGGCTTTTTCCATATCCGCTTTAGAGTGAATATTTCCTAATAATAACTGTTGAATTAATGAATCAGGAATATTGCAATTATTTAAAAAACTTTTAACTTCAGACTCTTTTTTGAAATTCTTTTCTTTTATTTGGCTATAAACTTCCATCCAGTAATCAACAAAAGCACCTTTGGTTTTATCAAGCTCATTGAAGCCAGATTTAAAAAGTTCTTTTAAATCATCTATGCCATTAGATAGCTTTTGTAATTTATCTCTGTAATAATCAAATTTCTCTGGATCTTTAATTTTATTCAAAATATCTTCATGTATAACATGCTGGTAAGATAATTGTAAAAATAAAAAATCATAATCTTTGTTGGATTTTTTATTTTCTAAATGATCGGGACCGGAAGTAGGTAATGATGAATTTTGTTGTGCAGATACGTCAAGATGATCATCTTTTTTTTTATTATTCTTCGGTTCTTCTTCTGCTAAGGAAGGCTTAGTATTGTCTTCATCATTTTCTAGTGAAAATGTCGTCATTTTATATTGTGGATCATCTTGAATATTAATTCTTTTCTCATTCCTCTCCTGTTCATGAGGAGCTCTAAGAAGTGGTATATCAAACTTACTTTGATTCTCCTTCTGTTGTTGAGTAGTCACATAATTACTTATATTATTAATTGCATTTGCTTGCTTAGTAGTATTTTTAATAACATTTTTTACTTCTTCAGAAACAAAAGGCGAAGCTAATCTACTATGTTCATTACTTTGATTAATCTTATTCATACTATTATTCCTTTTCTTCCTTTTCTTCCTCTTTATTAAGGACAACAAGAGGAATATCTTTTAATAGCTCTAAATAGCTATTAGCCTTCTCTTTTATCGTTTGATCATTAATATTTTGAGCCACCTGATGAAAACAATATTTAGCTTTTTCTTTTTCACCAATTGATAAATTACATTGTCCAGCATAAAAAACAGGTCGATAATCATTTTTAGCATTTAGATAAGCTAAAGCATAAAGATCGATAGCTGCTTGATATTGCTTTTTTAATTGATTAACTGCAGCAAGTCCCATAATGTAATCAACATTATAAAAATCATAGAGACATAAAAACTTAAAAATCGCCTCAGCTTCATCTAACTTCCCTTTCTGATAAAAATCATACGCAAATGAATAAATCCCTTCCATAAATCCATCTGGAATTTCACTTTCATCTTTGATAGATGCGCCATTTTGTACAATAGAAACAATGTAGTTTGCGAGCTGATCTAATTCTTTTTCTGACATTTTTTCATATGCTGACATTATGATAATCCTTTCATCTATGATGAATAATTAATAATAATATTCTAACTTAATTATTAATTACCCACTTTAATAAAACACACGTCTATATTCATAATTATAAATATTTCGACTAAATTTATTAATTATTGATATAGTCCATTTCTTCTCGAGATAACCCTTCAATTTCTACTCTTTTTAGCCAAATAAGAACATCCATAACATCTAATAAATCTTGATCTATTATCACTTCAAATAAATGATATTTATGATGTAACTTCCTTGCTAATTCAGGATAACGAATAACGGGCGTGCCAACTTTTTTGGCATAAGCCTTTACTGCTAATGCTTTAGCATTAGTACAACTCAATGAAACTATTGGCATTATGCCATTATCAGGATCGAAGTAGATACCTACCGCGACATGTGTGGGATTGACAATAACAGCTGATGAGTCGCGGATCACACGTTTCATTGGCTCATCGAGTAATTCTTGATGAAGTTGTCTACGTACCGATTTTATTTCTGGATTTCCTTCCATATTTTTATGTTCTTGCTTAACTTCATGTTTTTCCATCATCATATCTTTTATGAATAAAAAGAAATCAGCAATAATATTTAAAATAAGAATAGGTATCGATAAAATAAAAAATATAAATATAAAACTAACAACTAATGAGCACCATTTATCAATCACCCCCTCTAAATCAGCGCGATATAGTATAACGACTTCCCCCATATGTAAAATCATGAAAACATAACAAGTTATTAAAAATATAATAATAAATAATAGTGTTTTTAAAAAATCTTTTATTGTTCTTATGCTAAATATTTTTTTAAATCCAGAAATGGGGTTAATATGATTAAAATCAATTTTAATTGCTTCAGTGGCAAGTTTAAAATGGGAGCTAAATAGAGAAGGGATTGCGCCAGATAAAAAAGTCACAATAATGATCGGTAGTACAATATCAAAGAATAATTTTGATATAACTTCAACATAACTCTTTAAAGAAATACCTGTTGGATGCAGTAAAAGTGATTGATAAAATTGATTAAATTCATCCAACTTCACTTGATTAAATAAATATATAACACCAATGAAATAGACTAAACCAGAAACCAGTTCTTTACTTTTAAACGATTGTCCTTTTTTTGCTGAATCATCAAGCTTTTTCTGTGTTGGCTTTTCTGTTTTCTCAGCCATGATAAATACTCATAAAAATAGAATAAAAGTATCTACTGTTAAAAAAATGATATAATTCATTCGTCATTGCTGAGGTAAAAAAGAGCAGTAATACTAAAAAAGCGATAATACCTTTGATACAAAGAGAGAGAGAAAATGCATTTAGTTGAGGACAAAATAATGAATAAACCCCTAATGCAACTTCACTTAAAAACATAATAATTAATACAGGAGAAACCAAAATAATTGCCACTTTAACCATATCATTTAGCCAATGACCGATAAAATCGTAACCGATATTTTTATTAACATACCCAATAGGAAAAAACATCGTAACTCTCTTTTATGGTACTCATTAAAACAACGAGCCCACCTGTAGCTAAAAAATAGGCCATACAAAACAATCCGGTTAATGACGCAAATTCTGACGATTCAATACCTGTAGTAGGATTAATTGTATCTCCTATGCTTGCTCCTCTTTGATTATCAACGAATTCTCCAAACGCAGAAGCTATCCAAAATGGCGTGGCAAGTAGCAAGCCGATAACTAGACCTATAATTAACTCACTAATTAGAACAATAGCCCAAGTCTCTCTTAAAACCCCTGTTATCGTGATGCTAGGTTTTATTCCTAATGCTATATAAAAAATAATAATATATTTTAATAATTGACTATTGAGAACTCGACTATTGAGGAATGGAATAAACATAAAAATAGGAAATAATCTAGCAATGAGCAAAAAAATATCGATTAAATAAGATTGTATATATTGCAACAGTACTAGCATGATCGTTACCCAGCTAACCCAATCGTCAACATCTCTTTAGCATAAATTAGTAACTTATCTCCCATCCATCCCATCATCATAAGTAAACAAACAAAAACCCCCACAAGCTTGACACCAAAAGGTAAAGTTTGCTCTTGTATCTGTGTGATCGTTTGCAATAGCCCAATAAGCAATCCAATAAAGGTCGCGATAGCAATAGGCGCAGCTGAAAGCAATATAATCAAATAAATAGCTTTATTAGCCGCATAAACCATATCCACTAGTTCACCGCCATCAAATCAAGATATTGATTAATGAGTCCCTTAGATAACAGTCCCCAACCATCCATAGCGATAAATAAAATAAGTTTTAAAGGTACAGATAATGTAATAGGGCTCATCATCATCATACCTAATGCTAATAAAATGCATGAGACAACTAAGTCAATAACAATAAAAGGCAAATAAAGATAGAAACCTATAATAAAAGCAGATTTTATCTCACTAAGTGCATATGCCGGTAATAATGATAAGAGTGAATTTTCTATATTTTCTTTATCACCATCATTATTTGGTCTATTCTCTTGCGCTTGTTCAAAAAAAGCTAATAAATCAGGATCTGAGTAATGATAAAGGTATTTTTTATAATCGCCTAACGCCTCATTTGAAAATGACTCGATCGCATCTGGAGATGACATATCCACTTTATTTTCAATAACATAGTAACAAATATTTTTAGTAATTGGTGTCATAACAAAAAGCGCCATCATTAAAGCGATAGCATTAAGTACCATATTAGAAGGAACTTGCTGCACACCTAATGCATTACGAGTCATGACTAAAACGATAGAAAACTTTAAATAACAAGTTCCTGCAGCAATAATAAAAGGAGCCAATGTGGCAAGAGCTAGGATCAAGATTAATTGTGTTGAGCTTTCCATATGTTATTCGCATTTTATAGATAATTTATTAATTTCTACCGCTAACATATCTTTAATTTTGATTAATTCTCCTTGGGCAATAGCTTTACCATTTGCTAAAATATTGATATGACGAATGGCATTATCAGGTAAAATAAATTTCTTCCCTGGTGTTAATTCTTCAAGTTGATCAATTGATAATGTTTTATTGGCTAAAAGAAAAGATATTGTAATCGGAATAGCGCCAATTGAATTTAAATCAAGTGATTGAGCTAAATCAATGCTGTCTTCTATTATGGCATCGTTTTGCTCATCCTCTTCATTTTCTTCACTATTTTCAACAATAGCATCTAATGTCACACAATTACCCTCATCCCATGAAAAATAAAAATATTTTTTATCACCAACATTAAAAGAAAAATGGATATCATCTATTAATAAAACATCCCCTGGTAATATTGTTTTTAATAATGAAAGTGATATTTTACTGTAACCTAAAATAAAACTTGTTATAAAACCTATTTTATTTTTTGGAAATACTGTCAATTCATATTTCCATTTAATATCGCAAATAAAAACATGACCTAATGTGGTATGTACACAAGGATAGCAAGATCCTTTTTCAGCACCTAAACAGATATTATCAACACATGATGACATTGGCTCTTTAGAAAAAGGAAATAATAATGTTGATAAAGATTGTGAAAAAAGAGCAATTAAATAGTTTTCAGGTACTAATTCCCAATCAATTTTTTTTTTCAGGATATAAGTTATCCATGACTTGACTAACTGAAATTAACGCCGTTAAGGTTCCTAATTTATTCTCACATCTCAATACAAAATATAGCTGTTTTTCTGTTATTTTTTTTGTACCAAAGATAGAAGATAATATTACCATGTCATTAATTTTATTTGTTTCTTTATGGTTATTATCTACCTCTACGTTAATACTCATTCATTTTCATCCTCTCTTCCATAAATAGCATTAATAGAGTTGATATACCACGATTTATTTTTATGGCTATTAGTTAGATCTATGGATAATCCCCCATTATATTGCTTCAAATTCTCTAATGCTGTTTGATAAACGCGTCCTGAGGAGGCAATTAACTGAACTTGTTTATCAATAAAATGAATTTTAGCCTGATGATAACGACTCTTCCATTTTGTAAATGTATAAGTAATGCTTGGTGGTAGAGTCAACATAGATATTTTTTTATCTATTACTTGCCAAGCAGGTAGCTGTGAAACCATTTTGGCTACTTTTGGTAATGCAATTACCGTTTTTATTGGTGTAACTTGCGAAGAAAAAGGAACAACTTTATTAGTTTCAGTGATATTTTCTTGATAAATTTCCGGTTCTTCTTTTGTATCAACTTTTGATACGTTATTTAGCGGCATTGCCATACTAGACTCAATATTTTTGTATGCACTGTTATTCTCTTTCTGATGAATTTGAGCCTGTTTTTCCTGCTTAGTTGCACTGCTAACTAAATCAACATTATCATTATTAATGGGTTCTTTTTTAATTATTTTTTCTACTAACTTAATATACCGTTGTTGATTTATTTTTTTATCTACGAAAATAGGAAATACTGAACTCTTTTTTGCCGATAAGAATTCATTAACCATCGTTTTAACATTGTTTTTTCTTATTATGTCTTTAATGACAGTTTTTTCTTCTATTCCTACATGGGGTTGTAGTTTGTATTTATCTATCTTAGATGTTTTTTTATTTATTCTCTGATCAGTGAGCTGTGCTTTTTTTTCTTCTCTTCCTATATATAAAGAGTTAAATCCTTTTTTTATATTTATATCTAAAGATATTTTTTTAGTTTTAGAACCACCAGATGATAATAAATACCGATGACTTAATAGCAAACCTTCATAATTTTCTGGCATTTTATCTTCCTGAAGATCTTGCTCATCGTTATGACTGGCAATATTGTCTTTTAAACTCGCTATTTTTTTAAGTATATCTAATTTCTCTGCTAATTTTTTTATACTTTCAGGTGTAAGCTGACATTTATTCAAATACCTATTTACGCTATAAGACTCAGTTGGAATATCACTTTCCGTTTTTTCACTAGATAGCGTCATCTTATTTGAGTTAGATATTCCCTGAACCATATAATGCTATCTCCTGTATTTCATTCTGCTCTAACCTTTCAATATATAGCTCTTTCTCTAATGCTTTTCTTTCAAAATAAAGTGTCATTTTATTTTGTTTTTTGACGGCCTTTTGTCGTTGTTTTTTTAGCGCCTCACTCTGTTTTTCTAAATCATTCAGTTTATCCTTTATTTCTTCAACTTGAGCGACATAAAAATTTATTGAATGTAAAACAATAGCTTGCTTCCTTCTTTGTTGATGAAACGAATGAATTGAATAAATACCGGCTTTTTCATAAGCGGGTACTTCACTCTTTAAAGCACTAATTAATTGCTCTTGCTCTTTTTTCTTCTGTTCAGCTTCTGTAATAAGTTTTTTATATTTTAATTGTTCTTTTTCTATTTTTTTTTGCCGTTGGGCAATGGCACTAATCAATGCTTGATGCTTAAGCGGTAATCTCATACATTTGTTCTAATGTTTGTTGAAAATCGGCTTTTTCTTTAAAGGATTGAGTAAGAAAGCTTTCTATCTTGGCTTGTTTTCTTACCGCGATATCATTTAATTCGTTATCTCCTTCATGATATTCTCCTAACTCTTGCAATAACTTAACATCTTGTAATCGCATCAATATTTGTCTTATTTTTAAAGCAGATTTTTGTTGTTTACTATCAGTGACTTGTTGAAAAACCCGACTCACACTACCTAATACATCAATAGCAGGATAGTGCCCTGATGCTGCTATTTTTCGAGATAAATAAATATGTCCATCTAAAATAGAACGAATTTCTTCACCGATCGCATCTGGCTCATCATCACTCTCTAATAAAACAGTATAAAATGCCGTAATGGAGCCTGTTTTTGTTACCCCTGGACGCTCTAAAATAGCGGGAAGTTTATCAAATACAGATGCTGGATATCCTTTACGTACGGGCAACTCACCCGCTGTTAATGCGATATCCCTTAACGCTCGACAATAACGAGTCATAGAATCAATAAATAAAACGGCATTTTTTCCTTGTTGACGAAAATATTCGGCAACCGTTGTTGCCACTAAAGCCGCATTACACCTTTCTACCGCTGATTGTTCTGAAGTTGAGCAAATTAAAACCGTATTTTCACATCGCTTATGTTGCTTTAATTCTTCAATAAACTCTGTAACTTCTCTTCCTCGTTCACCAATCAAGCCAATAACAAAAACATCGGCCTGTGCAAAACGGATAATCATATTCATTAACATCGTTTTACCCGTTCCTGCACTAGCAAAAATCCCCATTCGTTGCCCCAATCCACAACTTAATAATCCATCAATAGCACGTATACCTGACTTAAATAGTGTTGTAATAGGCAGCCTATCACTAAACAAAGGTGGCCGACCTTCGATAGGACATAAGGTATTAAAGGTCTTCTCTGCTATTTCTGTATTAAATCGTAATAAGCAATTTCCTTTACTATCAATCATGCTGCCTAATATATGTGGGCCTAGGGCAACTGAAAATGTTTTTCCTGTTGGCTCAACTATAATTTGTAAAGAGTAACCTTGAGCGCTTCCCATCATACTTAATATTGCTATGTTATTATGAAACCCAATAACAATAGCTTCACCGAGAATATTTTCACTGAAAATATTCTCTTTTAGTTGGCAGACCTCCCCAATAAAAACATCACGCAACATCACTTCTAAAATATTTCCTTGTATTCGTAAAGGATGCGCTGCGTTATGAAACATTAGAAATCGGGCGTTCATTATTTAGCCAATAAACCGTTGATGTATACTATTCATAATTTGAAAATAGTCATCAATGGCTCTTGCCATGCTTTCTCCATTTTGCAATGCAATTGGCATAAATGATGCTCTTAATTCTAAAGAGTCCTCAATTCTCACCAAGGCCGGTTGTCCAGGGTAAAAACTTTCTGTTTGATTATTGATGCTATCTAATAATAATTCGGCACTAATTTGTGTAAGTAATTTTTCATCATAATCACAAAGCACCGACCAAATCATAGGAACCTCGTCAACAACCAATAAATTAATATCTGGCATATCACCTAAACTAATGGTAATGGTTGAATGGTTATCGATTGATTTCCCCCCTGAAAATAAATCATTCCGACCAATAACATTCATTGCATCCATAAGTAAGCTAGCAAGATCAAAAGACATAATCACTCCTAAATAGATTGTAATACATTAATTTCAATATCAGATGTTATCTCATCATAAGATAATACCGGTATTTGAGGATATTGAGTTTCTATTAGTTTTTTTACAAAACGCCTTATATCTATTGATGTTAAAAATATATAATCCTGAATATATTTAATATCATCAATAACCATAGATATTTTTTCTATTATCATATCTAATTCAGCAGGTTCTAAATTCAATAATGTGCCAGAAGAACTTTGTCTTATTCCACTACGAATTATCTCTTCCATATCGTTAGATAAGATAATTGCATTAAACTTCCCATCGGTTGAAAAAAAATAACTAATATAACGAGCAAGAAGCGTTCTAATGTGTTCAGTAAGTAGCACGGGATCTTTTTCTTTGCTCCCCCATTGAACTAAGCCCCCTATAATAGTCTTTATGTTTCTAATAGGA
This sequence comes from Proteus sp. MB838, assembly GCF_054767435.1. Taxonomy (NCBI): domain Bacteria; kingdom Pseudomonadati; phylum Pseudomonadota; class Gammaproteobacteria; order Enterobacterales; family Morganellaceae; genus Proteus; species Proteus sp. MB838. Next base: position 6,360 of record NZ_BAABMO010000020.1, on the reverse strand, counting down.
ATTTTTTCTTGTACTAATCGTTGCAAAACATCATTTATCCTCTGAATAGAAACTTGCCTATAACACTCTTTTAAAAGCTCAGGGGCACTCTTTTCTAATTTATCAAGGATATCTTTTGTTTCTTGAATACCAAGAAACTCTGTAATATTTAATGTGATCAGATCAGAGAATTTTCTATAAAAGTAACTTTCTGAACGTTCCGCTTTGTAACCTAATGGAGCTAATTTAGATTCATCATCACGCTCAATCCAATAATGGGTTTTATTATCATCTTCAATACTTATTAAGTTAAAGCCTAAAGAGAGCAATTCATCATTAGGATTTTCTATATGAAAAAGAGGAAAAGGACAATTAAGTTCTTTTGCTTTAACTTCGTTAATTAAAATAATAATTTTATCGTCATCTATTTTATCTGAATAGTGAATCACAATATCTGGTAATAATATACCATATTGTAAAATAAATTCTTTTTGTAACCATTTTTCAAAAACTATTTTTGTTAAATATGGTTTTTTCTTAGTAGAAAGAGTGATGATTAATGGCAAAGTTTCAGCTTGTGATAAGGTAATATTTTCTGTTAATAAACTATTATCTACTTCTTCCCCATGTTTACCAGAAAATAAATTTGACATAAGTCCTTTTTTACTGTCGGCATTAGTAGCATTATGATTATCTTTTTCATCTTCTGTTTTATATTCTTTTTTACTACTCTTCCATTTTATTTTAAAAAAGTAAACGCCAAGCATTACAGATAAAATAAGAAAAACAGGTGTGGGAAATCCTGGTAAAAAACCGATACCAAAAGCCAAAATAGCTGTAACAAGCAAAGCAAAATCTTGTGCCAATAGCTCATTCATAATGCTATAGCCCAAATTATTATTTTCACCACCGACACGTGTTACAATAAATCCGGCACTAATAGAGATAAGTAAAGCAGGAATTTGTGCAACTAATCCATCCCCTATCGTTAAAAGTGTATATGTATGTAATGCCTCTGTAATAGATAACCCCATTTGAGCCATACCTACCGATATGCCACCAATTAAGTTCACGAAGATAATGACAATGCCGGCTATCGCATCCCCTTTTATAAATTTCATGGCACCATCGAATGAACCATATAATTGACTCTCTTGTCCTAACTCTTTCCTTCTGATCTGAACTTCTTCATTCGTAATGATCCCTGATTTTAAATCAGCATCAATACTCATTTGTTTTCCAGGCATACCATCCAAAGAAAAACGAGCCGCGACCTCCGCTACTCGTTCAGATCCTTTAGTAATCACGAGAAATTGCACTATGGTCACAATGGAAAAGACAACAAAACCTACAACAAGATTTTCACCAATGACAAACTCACCAAATGAGGTAATGATCTCTCCTGCATCGGCATCTAATAATATAAGACGGCTAGTGCTTATTGATAAAGCAAGCCGGAAAAGAGTTGTTATAAGCAATAATGCAGGAAATGTCATAAAGTTCAGTATACGTTTAATATAAAATGAACTCATAAAGATAAGAATTGCAATAGTAATATTTAAACCTATAAGAAAGTCGACCAAATAAGTTGGCAAAGGTATAATTAACATCATTATAACCAGTATCATCACTGATAGTACGATAAGTTCTGGTTTGTTTTTTATTGCTAATAGAAACTTATAAATCATAAACTTTGCCAATAATTAATTGTTTTTTATTTTCTTAATTGATATTGCTCTTGCTTAATATAATTATCTATAATTTTTTGTATCATTATTTGGCATTCATTTCTAAAATCATCAGATAAGTATAATAATTCAGGATATTTATTGAACATTGTCTTTAACTGTTGTAGCAACCTCATTTTTATTTTAATAAAATAACCTTTCCATTGATTATCCATAAGTGATATTAAATATTTTTCCATTTGTTCTGGAGATATCATTCCATTAATAGTTAGTTGATAAAAATCATCTTCTTTTATAAAACTCTTTAAATCTTCTTTAACTAAATTTTCTATATTCATTTCTATAAAGCTATATAATAATCGTAATTTATTTACCTTTTCCAAAAGATAACCAAACTCTGAACTTTGGGAGCAACTTGGCATTAACGATTTCATATCACAAATCAAGCTCTGTGTTAGAAAATTCAAAATAATTGAACATTTTTTTATATCATATTTTTCTATCCACATTTTGAAAAAATAAATAGGTTCAATATCCAGAATAATGTAACTACGGTAAAGGTCTCTTAATACTGATGCATCTAAACAAAGTAATTTAGCAAAGGCTTTAGCTTGGAGAGCAATATTAATGCCTGCCTTAATTTGCTTACCCTCCTCACCTGCAAGTAACCTATTGATCTCATTTTCAATACCTGCATCTAATTGTGCACCTAATTTTTTTTTCCTGAGTAATTCTCGTAAAACCATAACGAGATCACTAGGATCAGGGAACATTTTACGTAAATATTGCAATAATTCCTGTAAACTTCTCCCCGATTTTCTAAATTGAAGCATCACCTTATCAAGTTTCTCATCAGCACCATCTTCTGCAATATATAAAGCTTCTTGCCCTTTATTGGCTTTTTTGTCTAATAATTTTCCTAATCGCTGAGAAAAAAGAGTTGCCACCATAGACATATCATCAGATATTTCTATTAATTGATTTTGATAATTTTCACTTTCGTTTATTTGTGGTTGCTTATATTCTATGTCTTGCTGACTTTCTTTACTAATACTGTTGCTGGCACCATTTGTCGAAGTTGCAGTATTAATTGGTCCGATCATAATATCACCTCATAAATGCCTGAATTTGTTTTAGCGCTTGAGATGTTTTTTTATCCATCGGTAAAAATGGGTGTTCAGTTAAAGAGTCCAATCCGTGCGTATCAGTTTTATCTAATAAACGCGGTTGTAACATAAAAATACGCACCATTTTTTTATTATTATCTGACTGATAGCTAAATGCTCGGCCAACTAAAGGTATAGCACTTAAAAAAGGAATTTTGTTTTCTGCTTTTATGTTATCTTCTCGTGTATATCCACCAATTAATAAACTACCGCCTTCAGAAACTCGGGCCACGGTGCTGATATTTGTGCGATTAATAACAGGTAATTTTTCAATCCCTTCTTCTCTATCTTCATCATCACTTTTTTTCTCGGCGCCATCTTCAAGATTGATAATCATCTCAATCTCTTGGTTAGTATTACTAATACGAGGCAATACACTGATCATAGTGCCGAATGTTGTAGATTCTAATGAAGCAACTCGCTCACCTTTAATTTGTGTATAAAAGGTGGTGTTATTATCAAATATGGCGGGGGTATTTTCTTGAGTTAACAAAATAGGACGAGAAACCATTTTAGCTTCCCCTTCCTCACTGAGTGCTTTGATTTTACTTAAAAAACTAAAACCAGATACAGCACTTAAACTAGCGGTATTAAAGAAAAATGTATTTTTACCCGAGCCATAACTCCCCTGCCAATTCACCCCCAAACTATCGGCTTTACTTTTAGAAATATCAATTATCCATAATGACAATTCAACTTGTCTTTTCGGTTTATCTAATTGTGAAATAAGTGAGCTAACTAAAGCTAAACCTTCTCGACTCGTTTTAACCAACAGGCTATTTGATCCAGGTAAAGGAACGAGTTCAACATTATATTTGCCCATTTGAGTGATAATCGGTGAATGAGTATCTTGTATATCGTTGGTAATTTTATCATCCTGATATTTATCATTATCTTCGATAATCTCACGCGCTCTTCTGACTGTTTTTTCTTTCTCTCCCGATGGCATAAATAGCTGTTGCAAAACCGTTGTTATACCTGGTAAAACCACTTTTTCATCACGTAATATATAGGTTCTATCTTGTACAAAAGTGTTTTTTAATGGAAATATCTGCACAAACTCATCGCCATAACGAGAGCTTCCGGTTGGAACTTGATTATTGATATTTTCATTAATTTGTTCTTGTACATCATTATCCAAAAGCTCAGCAGCAGCCTTAACTAAGCTAATATAAATAGGAGGACCTGAGAGATAAAAAGTACGCTGATCGTGACCTGCACGTAATGGGTAGCGGAGATCATATAATCCAACATCTTGTAGATACTCTTTCAGTTTACTCAAGCTGATATTTTTCACTTGAAATAGCTGTTGCTGTATCTCATTATCGCGATAAATATAAATAGATTCTCCGTCATTAAAATAAAGTAATGACAAACGCTTTACCATTAATTCAAAGGCGTCTTCAGGTGAAGAAATATCAAATTTTCCACTGATCCGCTCTTTTTTTACTGCGCTGCTTAGAATAAAAGGTTTATTTAATTTATCTGATAGCACTAGGAAAAACTGTTCAATATGTGTATTTACCGCAACAAAAACATCAGGTTTTTTAACCTGATGTGTATAAATAACCTTTCCTTCTGCCGCTTGAGTTGGCAAAAAGAAGCTATAAAAAATGATAATTCCAATGATACAGTAAATTTTATTTTTTATGTTCATAAAGATATTGGCCAATTCGCCGAAATTCAGTTGGTGTAATACCAAATAATGTCTTAATTTCATTAGAAAAATGAGATGCTGAACTAAAACCATTATCGACTGCAATCTGAGTCAATGATTCATCTGTTGATAGCGTTGTCAAAATAGAAGATGCCGCACGCCATGAACGTAATTGACTTTTACCACAATTACCTAAATAACGTTTACACAGCCGTCTAAAATGTGTCCCAGATACACCATATCGTTCACCTATTTGTGCAATATTGCTTTTTTTCTCATCCAAATAACTAATCAGATGTAATATAAGCCAGTAACTTTCACTGTGTCTTATTGTCACAAAAAGAGGTTCTAATTGGCTTTCATCTTTCAGTGCCTCATTAATAATCAGATGTTCTAATGTTCCACTCCCCTCTTTTATATAAAAAATTTGTTGATTAATATCAAAATTAGTGCCAACTGCTGTCATTTTTGAAAAATCTCTAGCATAATCAATAAATGCCAATAATCTGGCACAAATAAAAAATGATCTCTTTTCAATACGCCATGACTGATTTTCTGATTGAAAAATAACATTTTCATTTTTTGAATTATAAATAAAAGCCTTTCCCTTTATAATTTTAGTCGTTTTATCATCGTATATTCTTATTGGATATTCATCATTTAAAGGAATGCACATGAATAATAAATTCCCTGATAAAATATTTTTATCGCCACTTATTTTTATATCATTTATTAACATGGTAAATACCTCAGCCTATACTTATAATCTATTAAGGGTTCAAAAAAACAAACTATTTTTCAAAATGTTATTATAGCCATAATTTATAGAACACTATAATAATATAGCCTAGAATTAACTTTAAAAATAAATAACAATTCTCATTGATTATTATTAAAAAAACAACAGTAATATATCAACATTTATTTTCAAATAAAACACCTATGTTTTTTTAAAGAATTTTATTATTTATATGACTAAAATATATTTATAACATGAATTAATTAACATTTATTATTGGGTTAACTCTATGCTGTATTATATTTATGTTCTCAGTGGTCCTTTAAAAGGGATAATAACGCCTTTGCTACCTAATCAATACTCATTAATTCTACATAGTAAAGAACATATTGAAAATAAAATAGAAAATGAGAAATTAACACTTTACATTCCTTGCAACAAGAAAGAACATGAAAAGATAATTACGATTATGCTTGATGAGCATAATACAAAAAATAATAAATATAAAATAGAAGATGGTTTAATTTCTAAAGAAATTAGCAAAGAACTACCATTAGAACTCGATAAGCCTATATATATCAATAATTTTCCTATTTTCTTAATTAGTCATAAAGATGATTTGTCTATAACATCTTTTGATTTAAATTCAAAAAAATGGACAATTAATAGAAAAATCATTGTATCATTTATATTTGTTATTGCATTTTTTATAGTATCATTTACTTTTATGGATGTATCAAAACTATTAGAAAATAAACCAAAGGAATTGGCTTTTAAAAGTTCATATTCAAATGAATTCAAAGGAGAAAATGGTTATTTATGTATTTACACTGAACCTTACTCTTCTAAAAATTTAATAAAAGATAGTGATTCAAAAACAAAAATTTCATTTTTGAACAAAGAAAAAATTATCAAATTAGCAACTAATAATAAAATTCACGTTACTTTAAAAGACAACACTAAACCTATAGTGAGTTTTTTTTATTATAATAAAAATGAAAAGTTAAAAATCATTCAAGCCATCAATGACAATTTTCCCAAAAATTGTCAGCCAATCATAAAAGAATTATCAATTGCTAAAATTGTTGAAGAGATAAACAAGCTAAATTTCACTAAAACAATAGGATATAC